>JASLXG010000222.1 GCA_030740435.1 Alphaproteobacteria bacterium
GGCCACCGGCGCCGGAGACTATTCTGCACCACCGGCCCGTTCCGGCCTTCGCTGTTGATGGGCTGCGGCCGAACCGGGCCTCAGAACGGATGGCAAACAGACTAACATAGGATATGGTACAAACCTTGGGGGCAGGTCAGGTGCTTTGCCCTCTGCTGTCGTTGGCCACCATCGGTATCGGCGTTGCCGCCATTTACGTCGGCTTCAGGAACGAGGCCGGCGGCATGGCCGCCAAGGTCGGCGGCAGCGTCGTCACCGTGATCGGCTTGCTCGGGCTCATCTCCTGCCTGCTGACGAGTTGAACGCTGCCAGCCCGCATTTCTCTCCGCGTCATGGCCTGCGCGAGCCATCACCGGGTGAGGAATCCGGGCTAGGCTTGGAGCGAGCAGAAGAGGTATGACGTGGAAAAACGACAGTTGGGAACTTCCGGCCTGCAGGTCTCGACCCTGGGACTGGGCTGCAACAACTTCGGTGGCCGCCTCGACGAGGCCCAATCCATCGCCGTCATCGAAAAGGCACTCGATCTCGGCGTGACGCTAATCGACACGGCCGACGTCTATCCCATGACCACCACCGGCACCTCGGAGGAGATCATCGGCAAGGCGCTGGGGAAGGCCCGCGCGGATGTCGTACTGGCCACCAAGTTCGGCATGGACATGGGCAACGAGCGCCACGGCGGCTCGCGGCATTACATCATGGCGGCGGTCGAGGACAGTCTGCGGCGCCTTCGGACCGACTGGATCGACCTCTACTATCTTCATCAGCCCGATCCCAGGACGCCCATCGAGGAAACGCTCCGGGCGCTGGATGACCTCGTGCGCCAGGGCAAGGTGCGCTACATCGGCTGTTCCAACTTCGCCGGCTGGCGGACCGTCGAAACGACGTACCTGGCCCGCGAACTCGGCACCAACGCCTTCATCTGCAGCCAGGAGCACTACAGCCTGCTGGCCCGCGAGGTCGAGCGCGAGGTCGTCCCGGCGCTCGAGGCCTATGGCCTCGGCTTGTTGCCTTTCTTCCCTCTGGCCTCGGGTCTGCTGACCGGCAAATACCGCGCCGGCGGGGCGGCCGATGGCCGGCTTTCCTATACCGAACGCCTGGCCAACACCTTCCTGACGGAGCGCAACCTCGAACTGGTCGAGCGCTTCGCCGGGTTCTGCGAGGCCCGTGGCAAGAGCCTCACCGACCTCGCCTTCGCCTGGCTGCTGGCCCAGAAAACCGTGCCCAGCGTCATCGCCGGGGCCAGCAACGACGAACAGCTGGAGCAGAACCTGAAGGCGGTCGAATGGACGCTTTCGGCCGAAGATCTGGCCGAGATCGAGCGGCTCGGCAGCGAAGATTAACCCGCCGCCAGCTCGCTTTCGATGGCAGCGATGGCCTGGTCGGCCTTGTCGCCGTCGGGGCCACCGGCCTGAGCCATGTCGGGACGACCGCCACCGCCCTTTCCGCCGACGGCCAGCGAGCCGGCCTTGACCAGGTCGACGGCGTTGAGCTGGCCGCAGAGCTCGTCGCTGACGCCGACCACCAGCGAGGCCTTGCCGTCGTTGACGGCGACCAGGGCGTAGACGCCGGGGCCGCTTTTCTTGAGGTCGTCGACCATGCCCTTGAGGTCGCGCGGCGCCACGCCGTCGAGGCGCTGGCCGATGAAGCGCACGCCGGCGATCTCTTTGGCCGCCGGTCCCTCGGCGGCGCCGCCGGTGGCCAGCTTGCGGCGCGTTTCGGTCAGCTCGCGCTCCAACCGCTTGCGTTCGTCGAGCAGCGCGGCGACACGCGTGCCGGCCTCTTCCGGTGTCGTCTTGAGCACCGCGGCGACACCCTTGAGAAGGCGTTCCTGTTCGCCGGCATGGGCGATGGCGGCGGCGCCGCTGAGCGCCTCGATGCGGCGCACGCCGGCTGCCACGGCGCCCTCGGAGACGATCTTGAAGAACCCGATGTCGCCGGTGCGGTGGACGTGGGTGCCGCCGCAAAGCTCCACCGAATAGCGCTCCTCGGCATCGTCGCCCATGGCAACGACGCGTACCTCGTCGCCGTACTTTTCGCCAAACAGCGCCATGGCACCGGCTTCCCCCGCCTCGTCGGGGCTCATCTGCACCGTGGTGACGACGGAATTGCCGCGGATGCGGCCGTTGACCTCGGATTCGACGGCCGCCAGTTCGTCATCACCGATGGCCTTGGGTTGGGAAATATCGAAACGCAACCGGTCGGGCGCCACGAGCGAGCCCTTTTGCGTTACGTGCTCGCCGAGTTGGCGGTGCAGCGCGGCATGCAGCAGGTGGGTGGCCGAATGGTTGGCCCGCAGCGCCGCACGGCGTTCGCCATCGACCCGCATGACCAACTCGTCGCCGACCTTGAGCTCAGCGTCCGAGAGGTGGCCCTGGTGGACGTGCAGATCGCCGAGCTTCTTGAGCGTATCAGTGACGACAAAGGTGGTAGCAGCGCCGCTCATACGTCCGCTGTCTCCGGCCTGGCCGCCGGATTCGCCGTAAAACGGGCTTTGGTTGGCTACCACCAAGCATTCGCTGCCGGCCGGCGCCCGGTCGACTCGAGCGCCGTCGACGACGATGGCCTGGACGACGCCCTCGGCGACGTCGCTGTCGTAGCCCAGGAAGTCGGTAGCGCCAGCCTCCTCGCGCAGGTCGTACCAGATTTCCTCGGTGGCGGCGGCGCCGGATCCCGTCCATTGCCGCCGGGCGGCGGCGCGCTGGCGCTCCATGGCGACGTCGAAGCCGGCCAGATCGACCTCGCGGCCCTGGCTGCGCAAGGCGTCCTGGGTGAGATCGAGGGGAAAGCCGAAGGTGTCGTAAAGCTTGAAGGCGACCTCGCCGGGCAGCGCCTGGCTACCGCCCAGCCGCCCGAGTTCGTCTTCGAGCAGCTTGAGGCCACGCTCCAACGTCTTCTTGAAGCGCGTTTCCTCGAGCTTGAGGGTCTCTACGATCAGTGCCTCGGCACGGCCCAGTTCGCCAAAGCCCTGACCCATCTGGTTCGTCAGCGCCGGCACCAGTTGCCACATCAGGGGCTCGCGGCAGCCCATCATGTGGGCGTGGCGCATGGCGCGCCGCATGATGCGCCTGAGCACGTAGCCGCGGCCCTCGTTGGAGGGCAGCACGCCGTCGGCGATGAGAAAACTCGAAGCCCGCAGATGATCGGCAATGACGCGATGGGAGACGGCATGGGGGCCGTCCGGCTCCTGGCCGCTGGCCTCGGCCGAGGCGGCGATCAGGGCCTGCATCAGGTCGATCTGGTAATTGTCGTGCGAGCCCTGCAGCACGGCGGCGATGCGCTCGAGGCCCATGCCGGTATCGATCGAGGGCCGGGGCAGCTCGACACGCCGGTCGGGGCCCTGTTGTTCGTACTGCATGAAGACCAGGTTCCAGATCTCGACGAAGCGGTCGCCGTCCTCGTCGGGGCTGCCCGGCGGGCCGCCGGCGATGTGCTCGCCGTGATCGTAGAAAATCTCGGAACAGGGTCCGCAGGGGCCGGTGTCGCCCATCGACCAAAAATTATCCGAGGTATTGATGCGGATGATGCGCTCGTCGGGCGCGCCGCTGATCTTCTTCCAGAGATCGAAAGCCTGATCGTCGTCATGGTAGACGGTGATCCACAAGCGCTCGGCGGGCAGGCCGTATTCCTCGGTCACCAGCTTCCAGGCCAACTCGATGGCCAGGTCCTTGAAATAGTCGCCGAAGGAGAAATTCCCCAGCATTTCGAAAAAAGTGTGGTGGCGCGAGGTGTAGCCGACGTTGTCGAGATCGTTGTGCTTGCCGCCGGCGCGCAGGCACTTCTGGCTGGTCACGGCACGCTGGTAGTCGCGCTTCTCGACGCCGGTGAAGACGTTCTTGAACTGCACCATGCCGGCGCTGGTAAAGAGCAGCGTCGGATCGTTGTGCGGCACCAGCGGGCCCGAGGCTATTTCGGCGTGGTCGTTGGCGGCAAAGAAGTCGAGGAAGCTGCGCCGGATGTCGTTGACTGTTGGCATGCGGGATCCGCGATGGTGGCCCCCGCTTGTAGCCTTTGCCGGAATGCCTGTCCAGGGAAGCACGACGGCAGCAAAAAGGGCGTCCAAAAGGACGCCCTTTTCCGATCTCGTGGCCAGCCAAGGCTCAGGCCCCTTCGGCCACCTCGGCACTCTCCTCCTCGGCGTCGTCCTGGGCCTGGCCCAGGGATTCGGCGGCGATGGCGTCGGCGATCAGGCCGGCATCGCGCCGCACCTCGCGCTCGATGGCCTGGGCCACCTCGGGTGTCTCGCGCAGGAACTGCTTGGTGTTCTCGCGGCCCTGGCCGATGCGCTGGCCGTCGTGGGAATACCACGAGCCCGATTTCTCCACCACGCCGGCCTTGACGCCCAGATCGATGAGCTCACCCAACTTGGAGATGCCCTCGCCATACATGATGTCGAACTCGACGACGCGGAAGGGCGGCGCCACCTTGTTCTTGACCACCTTGACCCGGGTCTGGTTGCCCACCACCTCGTCGCGGTCCTTGATGGCGCCGATGCGGCGGATATCGAGGCGCACCGAGGCATAGAACTTCAAGGCATTGCCGCCCGAGGTGGTTTCGGGACTGCCGAACATGACGCCGATCTTCATGCGGATCTGGTTGATGAAGATGACCATGCAATTGGAACGCGCGATCGACGAGGTCAGCTTGCGCAGCGCCTGGCTCATGAGCCGGGCCTGCAGGCCGACGTGGGTGTCGCCCATCTCGCCTTCCAGTTCGGCCTGGGGCACCAGGGCCGCCACCGAATCGATGACCAGTACGTCGACGGCGCCCGAACGCACCAGGGTATCGGTGATCTCCAGCGCCTGTTCGCCGGTGTCGGGCTGCGAGATCAAAAGCTCCTCGATATCGACGCCCAGCTTGGCCGCATAGCCCGCATCGAGGGCGTGCTCGGCGTCGACGAAAGCCGCGGTGCCGCCAGCCTTCTGGGCCTCGGCCACGGTGTGCAGCGCCAGCGTCGTCTTGCCCGAGCTTTCGGGGCCGTAGATCTCGACCACCCGGCCCTTGGGCAGGCCGCCGATGCCCAACGCGATATCGAGCCCCAGCGAGCCGGACGAGATGGCCTCGATCTCGAGAACCTGCTGGCGTTGGCCCAGCTTCATCACCGAGCCCTTGCCGAAAGCCCGCTCGATTTGCCCCAGGGCAGCCTCGAGAGCCTTGTTCCTGTCCATGCCTTCCTTCTCGACGAGACGTAGCGCGGTATCCGCCATGAGCTGTTTCCCTGTTATTCCATACGGTGTCGGCAGTTGCAACGGAAGGACAATGTACATGTTTTGTTCTCATGCGCAAGGGGAAATTTTATGTCATTGATTTTAATGTATTTTTTGGCACATGTTGACGAAATGTTCAGGTCCGAAATAGACCGCTACCCCAGCACTTCCTTGACCCGGGTGGCGAGATCTTCCAGCGAAAAGGGTTTGGGCAGGAACGAATAGGGCAGTTCGAAGTCGAGGCTCTGGCGGAAAACGTCCTCGGCGTAGCCCGAGATGAAGATGACGCGGAGATCAGGTTGCACCTTCAGCGCCTGCTTGATCATGGTGGGGCCGTCCATGCGCGGCATGACGACGTCGGTGATGGCGAGATCAATGGGGCCGTCGTGTTCGTCCAAGAGCTCCAGCGCCGCCTCGGCGCAATCGGCCGCCAGCACCGAATAGCCCTTGTTCTCCAGCGCCCGGGCGGCAAACTGCCGCACCGGCGCTTCGTCCTCGACCAGCAGGATGGTGCCCTTGCCGGTGAGATCGCGGGGCCCCGCCGGGGCCGGTTCCTGGGGGACCGCCCGGGCCGGTTCTTGGACTTCGTGCCGCGGCAGATAAATCCGGAACGTGGTGCCTCGGGGGCTGGACTCGGGCACGATGAAGCCGCCGGTCTGCTTGATGATGCCGTAGACCGTCGACAAGCCGAGGCCGATGCCGTGGCCCACCTCCTTGGTGGTGAAGAAGGGCTCGAAGATCTTGTCGAGGTCCGCCGGGGCGATGCCCTTGCCGGTATCGCTGACCTCGACCAGCACGTAATCGCCCGGCAGCACCGTCTCGGGACCG
>JASLXG010000223.1 GCA_030740435.1 Alphaproteobacteria bacterium
AGGCCACCGGCGCCGGAGACTATTCTGCACCACCGGCCCGTTCCGGCCTTCGCTGTTGATGGGCTGCGGCCGAACCGGGCCTCAGAACGGATGGCAAACAGACTAACATAGGATATGGTACAAACCTTGGGGGCAGGTCAACATGACCGACAACGAGCTTGCCGTCATCGATGAACTCATCCGCACGTTGCCCGCCTTCGAGGACTTCAACAGCGAGATGCTGCCCGAGCTGGCGGCCACCTGCGCCGAGATCCTGAGCCAAGAAGACGGCCTGGAGACGCTGCTCGGCCTGGTGCGCGAAAACCTGCCCGAACGGCTCCGCGAAACCGCCTATCTGCTGGCCTGCGACGTGGCCGCCGCCGACGGCGAGGTGCAGCAGGAGGAACTCAGGCTGCTCGAGCTGATCCGCCACCGCCTCGACATCGACCGGCTCAGCGCCGCCGCCATCGAACGCGCCGCCAGGGCGCGATTCCAGACGATCTAATTCCTCCCCAAACCGGCCACGAAGGCGGCCACGGCGGCGATGCCGTGCTGCCAGTTTTCGGCCTCCGTGCGTCCCGAGGCACGGCGTGGCTTGAGGCTGTGGTCGCCGTCCTCCAACCACTCGATGCGGATGCCCGCGGCCAAATCGTAGCCGGAGACGTCCTGGCGCGAGCCCAGCGCGTCGCGCGTGCCCTGTACGATCAGGGTGGGCGTGGCCAGGGAGGAAAGATGCTCGGTCCGGGTCTTCTCCGGCCGGCCGGCGGGATGGAAGGGGTAACCCAGGCAGACCAGACCGGCCACGCCGGCCCGGTCGGCCAGCAGGCTGGCGACACGCCCGCCCAGGGACTTGCCGCCGATGACCAGGCGCCGGCTCGACCAGCCGGCTGCGGCCAGCCTGGCAATCGCCGCCAGCCAACAGGCCTGCAACACCGGCGGCCGGTTGGGCGGCGGTTTGCGGCCCTCGTGACGGGCCCGCATATAGGGAAACTCGAAGCGCACGACGCGGATGCCGGCCACCGCCAGGCCCTCGGCAAAGGCGGCCATGAAGGGGCTCTGCATGGGCGCACCGGCGCCGTGGGCGAGGATGAGGGCGAACTCGGAATCGTCTGGGCCGTCGCTGATCAGGGGGCCGGGTTCGCTCATCGTTCACGCTTTCTTGCCGCTGGCGCCTTATAATCCAAATATCTCGCTGGGAAACCAAGAGGAACCTCGTGACAGCGCCTTGCCGCCCGCCCCGAAGGGCTCGAACGTGAACCGCCAGCGCCGCCGTTATTCCTTGTGGCGGGGCGTCGCCGCCGTGGTTTTGGCGCTGCTCATCGCTTGCGGTATCTGGCAGCGCCAGATTTTCTCGGCCGAGCACCTCGAGACCCTGGTAACCGGCTTCGGCCCGCTGGCGCCGCTGGCCTTCATGGCGCTCTACGTCGTGAGCTGCATGCTGGCGCTGCCGGGCTCGCTCATGACCATGCTCGCCGGGGCGCTTTTTGGTCCCGTGCTGGGCGCCGTCTACGGCCTGACCGGCGCCACCATCGGCGCCACCGCGGCCTTTCTCATTGCCCGTTACATCGCCTCCGACTGGGTCGCGGCCAAGGCCGGCGGCCGCCTCAAGCAGCTTGTCGAAGGGGTCGAGAGCGAGGGCTGGCGCTTCGTCGCCTTCGTCCGGCTGGTGCCGCTGTTTCCCTTCAGCATCACCAACTTCGCCTTCGGCCTGACGCGCCTGCGGGTGCTGCCCTACTTCTGGGCCACCTTCGTCTGCATGGCACCGGGGGCGGTCGTCTTCGCCTATCTCGGATTTGTCGGCCGCGAGGCCATGGGCGGCGGCGGCGACCTGGTGCGGAAGGCGCTGCTGGCGCTCAGCCTGCTGGCAGCGGCCGCCCTGATACCCGTCATGGTGCGTCACCGCCGGCGGCAAAGAAAACCGACGCAGCTTGAGCAATAATCAGTCATCAAGATCGCGCCAGGCCTCGATGGGCGCGCGCCATAACCGCTCGACCTGACCGCTCAGGCTCTCGGGCAAGAGCGAGCCGGACCAGAGCTTCACCGGGGTCAGCAGCGGCGGCGGCACGACCCCTTCACCAAAGGCGATGCGCATGACCTGGGCCTGCGACACGGTGGCCACGTTCTCGGCCAGGTCACGGGGCAACTCGGCCGTCAGCGGCAACAACTCGACGATACGGCCCGGCGAGTCACCGGCCGCGGTGCGGATGAAGACGGCGTCGCCCTGGGCCGCCGTGGCGGCGCCGCCAAGCGGCACATGGGCGAGCACGAAGGCCGGTCCGGAATAAATATGCAAAAGGCGCTGGCCCCGTTTGACCAGGCTGCCCTGGACCACCGCCAGACGTCCGACGACACCGTCGCCGGGCGCCCTGAGGCGGCCACCGTCGTAGATCGCCTGCAATTCATCGAGCGCCATCTTGGCGCGGCGCAGCGCCGCCTCGACTTCCGGCAGCCGGGCCGCCAGGTCCCGGCTGGCCGTCACCAGGGCGGCCCTGCTTTGATGCACGTCGAAGCCGACCCCGAGGGCGGCATAGCGCCTTCTCAAGTCATCCAGCGCACTGCGAAAGGCGCGCTCCGCCGCCTCGGCCTGGGCCGCCGGGGTGACCGGGGCGGCGTTGCGCCGGGTCTCCAGATCGAGCAGCGCCGTGACCAGCTCGGCCCGCATCCTGAGCTGCGAATTGCGCCGGGTTTCGCGGACATAGTCGGCGGCCAGGCTGGCAAGTTGCTGACTGATCTGCAGCGAGCTCAGCTCGGCGATAACCTGGCCCGCCGTCACGGCCGTGCCCTCAGTCACCTGCAGCGCTTTGACCGTGGCCGGATAAGCCGCCACCAGCGGCCTGCTTCGGCGCGTCACCACGCCGTCGGCGCGCAGGAACAGCAGCGGTGCCAGCAAGGTATCCAGCAACACCAGCACGACCAGGCCGACGGCCGCCAACACCAGCCAGTGCACAGCCAGCATGCGCCGGCCGCTGGGCGGGCGCGGCTCCATGATCTCTCGCCTCAGATCGGGCTCGGCCGCGGTCTGCGAGACCACCGTATCCACCGTGTCCCTGCTGCTACGCAGAAATTCGAACATATCGCGTCTATTGTAGAACAGATCCCATCATATGGTACTGCTGATGGCAATGCGGCTGCAATCAGGCCGCGGCCCCGATCTTGCCCTTGTCGCGGGCCGCCCAGAGCGCCCGCGCCTCGGCCAGCGCCGCCGCCCGATCGCCGGCCCGGCCCAGCGCCCGCGACTTGGATTTGCCGCGGACCAGGATGCGCACGTACTCGGCAAAAGGATTTTCTTCAGTTCCCGGCTGGGCGCGAAATCTGCTGTAATTCGGCGGCGATGCGGAATACCCGGAGCCCGCCCATCGCTGCCGTTCCCACCACGGCCGCCCAGCGCCTGTCTGCTGCTGTTCGGCCTTGCCAACCAGCGGGGGAGTAGGACCTTGAAGAAACGAACCGGCGAGCCCTGGCGGCCGGCATCCGAATACGCCGCCTCGCTGAGCGGCCTCAGCCTCAACCTGCTGGTGCCCGACATCGCCGCCGCGCTGCCCTTCCACAACCACGTGCTGGCAGCCGAGACGGTCTACAGCGACCCCGACTTCGCGGTCTTACGCTTTGGCACCGCCGAATGGTGCCTGCACGCCGACCACACCTATCGGGAGCACCCGCTGCACGGCAGCCTGGGGCCCGAACTGGGCCGCGGCATCGGCGCCGAGTTGCGCCTCCATGGCCGCGATCCCGATGCCGCCGAGGCGGCGGCGCGTGAGCATGGCTTCGTGGTGCTGGCCGGCGCCATGGACAAGCCGCACGGCCTGCGCGAGGCCTATATCCTTGATGACAGCGGCTACCTCTGGGTGCCCGACGTGCCCTTGTCGTCCGGACAGCATCCAGCCGACTGAAGGAAGCCACGGAGATAAGCGCCGACTAGTTCGCCTCGACCTCCTTGACCATCAGCTTCAGCGCCGCCGAGAAGGAATCCTCGACGTTGCTGGGACAGTATTCGTCGAGCCAGGCCACGGCATCCTGGAGGTATTCGTTCTTGCTCAGGTCTTTCTCGAAATCGCTGGTATCGCCCTGGAACAGGTTGCGCGCCACGACGTAGCCGACCAGAGCGGTGATGTAGGGCTGCAGATCCTTTTCGCTTTGCTCGCGGGCCAGGGCATAGCCTTGGCAGGAGTTGTCCATACTGTCCATGAAGTCGCCCAGGCGATTGCTGCCGATGCCGACGGCCAGCGCCGCGACGACCACGCCGATGACGAGAAATAAGAGGGGACGCATGACGGCCTCCGGCGGCTTCTGGAAGGCCGCTGAGTATGGCCGCAATTGGTTACCAAAGGCTTCCCGGGCGGAAAGTGCTCTATTCCGGCTCGACCTCCTTGACCATCAACTTGAGGGCGCTGGCAAATGATTTATCGGTGTTGGCGAAACAGTAACGGTCGAGCCAGCCCACGGCGTGCTGGATGTAGGGGGTATTGCCCAGGTCCTGCTTCAGGTCGGGGGCGTCGCCGTGAATCAAATTCCGCGCCATGACGTAGCTCAGCAGGCCCACGATGTAGGGCTGCAGCTCCTTTCCGCTGGCCTGGCGGGCTAGCCCGCATTTCTCACCGGGTCACGGCCTGCGTCGTCCCCAGGTGATGCGATCCGGAAGGAAAAGGTCGATGAGCGTAGTGGTACTACGCTCTTCGACCTTTTCCGTAGCGGGCGCGCAGCTGGGGGCGACCCTTCGGGCGGCGCTGTCGCACCCACAGGGTGTGTCGCGCTGCTTGCCCGATGTCCCACATCGCGCGGCGCAGCGTTCCTACCCTGTCGGCGCGACAGCGCCGCGCAGGCCATGACCCGGTGAGAAATGCGGGCTAGGGCGTATCCGCGACAGGATTTGTCGATGCCGCCCAACATGGCACCGAGGCGATTGCTGCCCAGGCCGACGACGAGCGAGGCCACGACCGCCCCGACAACGAGAAAGCTGAGGGAACGCATGACCGCCTCCGGCTTGATCCGACGCGCCGGCGAGTATGGCCGAAATTGGTTACCAAAAGCTTCCGCCGCCGCGGCCGGCCGTCAGGCCGCGGCCATCTCCATGGTGGTGCCGCGCCAGCGCCGGGCCAGAAGTATGGCAAACAGCGTTCCCAGGGCGGCCAGCGCCGCCATGGCCTGGAAGGCGGCACCGCCGGCCTGGCCGTAGAGCCAGCCGGCCAGCGGCATGGCGACGCCGAAGGCCACCCCCATGGCGATGCCGGCATAGAGGCTTTGCGCGGTGGCCGAGATCTCGGCCGGCACGGCCCGGGCGATGAAGTGCATGGCACCCAGATGGGTGGCCCCGAAGGTCAGCGCGTGCAAGGCCTGCACCAGCACCAGCACCTCGAGTTCCGTGGTCAGGCCGGTGACGCTCCAGCGCAGCATGGCGGCCAGGCCGCCAATGATCAGCAGTGTCGTCGGACCGAGCCGGCGCACGACGGCGGCACTGAAGGTGAAAAGCGCGACTTCGACGATCACGCCCTCGGCCCAGAGCCAGCCGATGACGTCGTCGCCGTGGCCATGGGCACGCCAGTGCAGCGTGCTGAAGCCGTAGAAGACGGCATGGCTGGCCTGGATCATGCCGCCGGCGGCGAAGAACACCAGCATCAACGGGTTGCCCAGCACCAGCCGCGCCGGCGCCCGGCCCTGGCGGCGGGGCGGGGCCTTGTGGTCGGGCAATAGGATGGTGGCGCAAAGCACGAGCCCCAGCACGCCCAGGATCAGCCACAGCACCCAGTCCTCGCTGCGCCCCACCAACAGCCGCCCGGTACCGACCGAGCCGGCGATGAAGGTCAACGATCCCCAGAGCCGGATGCGGCCGTAGTCGAGGCCATGCGCCCGCACCTTGAGCATGGTCAGGTTTTCAGCCAGCGGGATGAGGGCGGCGAAGGCCAGGCCCCACAGCGCCGTAACCATAAAGATGGGCCAGAAACCGTCGGCGATGCTGAAAAGCGCCGCCGCCGCCAGCGCCGCCGCCGCCAGCACGATCATCGGCAGCCGGCGGTCGCCGCGGCGGTCGACGACGTGGGCGATCAAGGGATTGCCGAGCACTTTCACCCAGGTGGCGACGGCAAACAGAATGCCGATCTCGGCGGCGCCGACGCCATGGGCCTCGAGCCAAACCGGCCAGAAGGGGCCATAGATGCCGAGTACGGCAAAGACAGCACCGTAGAAAAACGCCAGCCGGGCCGACAAAATCAAGGTCGGCGCACTTCCTAGCATCCGCGGATCGCTCCCCTTGACCTGGGAAAAAGCCAATATGCAACCGCCGCCGGCGGGCCCAGCGCCGGCCGCAAACCTTTGCCGGCAAAAGAGTCTGGAGCGGGCGAAGGGAATCGAACCCTCGTCGTAAGCTTGGGAAGCTTCTGCTCTGCCATTGAGTAGTACCCGATAACCTTTCAAAATCAATCTGTTAGCCAACTTAGGATAGCTCACTCCTACGTCTGTCACAGCTGTGTCACAACACGCGAGGTGATTGTGGTCATGGCGAGTATCCGAAAACGAGGCAGCATCTGGCAATCCCAAGTACGCAGGAACGGGCGGCGTCTCTCAAAATCGTTTCAAAACAGGAAGGATGCGCAGGCTTGGGCCAGGGGCATCGAGGTCGACATAGAGAGGGGCCTTATTGCTATCGAACCGTGCCAGCCAGAAACGACCACGCTAAGTGATCTAATCGACAGGTAACCGTCTGGAGGTGGGGGAGGGGGTGGCCACGACCAGGTGGGGTTGGGTGGCTTGGAGGTGAGGTGGAGGGTGCTTCAAGTGGCTCAAACGGGTTCCTGTCACAATCCTGTCACAATTCCTAGGCATAACGTGCTATCGTTGGCTTTCTTGAAATTAAGACATGGCTGTGGCAAGCGATTGAAAAATAAAGGTTTTCTCCCAGGAAAAATGGAGCGGGCGAAGGGAATCGAACCCTCGTCGTAAGCTTGGGAAGCTTCTGCTCTGCCATTGAGCTACGCCCGCGCCCGCCGCAAGTGATAGCACAGCCGGCCGGCGCCTTCAAAGTTTGGTGATCGACGCCAGCGCCCGGTTGACAAACCCCGGGCGGCGGCGGATTTTGGCGCCTGGACCCAGTCTTGGCCGCAGCATGACCAACACCTCCGAATTCGCCCCGGCGCTTCTCGATCCCGCCAAATTCCGCAATCCGCGAGTCACCGCCAAGGGCGAGCCCCGGGCCAGCGTGGCGCTGACGGCGCTGAAGACGCTTTGGTTCAATACCGGCACGCTCTGCAACCTGACCTGTGCGCACTGCTATATCGAATCGAGCCCGACCAACGATCGCCTGGCCTACCTGACGGCGGCCGAGGTCGAGAGCTATCTCGACCAGCTCGAGGACCTGGCGGCCGGGCCGCTTGCCTCCGAGACGCTTGCGTCCGAGACGCTGGAGATCGGCTTCACCGGCGGCGAGCCCTTCATGAACCCGGAAATCATCGCCATGCTGGATCTGGCGCTGGGGCAGGGCCATGGCGTGCTGGTGCTGACCAATGCCTCGAAGCCCATGCTCAAGCTCAAGCCCCAGCTTCTGGATCTCAAGCAGCGTTACGGCGACCGCCTGGTCCTGCGCGTCTCGCTGGACCACTACACGGCGCTGCTGCATGAGATGGAGCGCGGCGAACACACCTGGACGAAGGCGCTACCCGGGGTGCGCTGGCTGAGCCAACAAGGCTTTCGCCTGCACGTTGCCGGGCGCACCTGCTGGGCGGAATCGGAGAGCGACCTGCGCCAGGGCTTTGCCCGCCTCTTTGGCCGCGAGAACATCGACCTCGACGATGATCCGGCGGCGCTGGTGCTGTTTCCCGAGATGGACGAAAGCGTCGACGTGCCCGAGATCACCACCGCTTGCTGGGGCATTCTCGACGTCGATCCGAGCGCCATGATGTGCGCCAGCTCGCGCATGGTGGTGAAGCACCGCGGTGCTGGCTGGCCCACGGTGGTGGCCTGCACGCTGCTGCCCTATGACGACGCTTTCGAGTTCGGCCCCGAACTGGGCGAAGCGCTGCAGCCGGTCAGGCTCAACCACCCCCATTGCGCCAAGTTCTGCGTCCTCGGCGGCGGCTCCTGCGAGGGCGGCGATTGACAACCGGGGCTTTGGCCGATACAAGTCGCGCCCCGTGGTGATTTGGCCGGCCGGCTTGCAGCCACGTTAAACAACTAGCTAAAAGGCCGAGCCCAAAAGGACCCGGCCGTGGCGGCCGGGTTTTTTTGTTGAGGAAACCATGGACCAGATGGCTGGCGGCTTGGTGCGGGAAACATCCGAAGCGGCTGTTTGGCGGCGCGCCACACGGCAGGTTCACGGCGGCACGCAACGTTCGGAATTCGGCGAAACCAGCGAGGCCATGTTTCTCACCTCGGGCTATGTCTACCAATCGCCCGAAGAGGCCGAGGACCGCTTCAAGGGCGATGACGACGGCTTCATCTATTCGCGCTTCTCGAACCCCACCGTGGGCATGTTCGAGGAGCGCATGGCCTTGGCCGAGGGAGCGCCGCGCTGCCTGGCCACGGCCACCGGCATGGCTGCCGTCAATGCCGCCCTGATGTGCCAGCTCGAGGCCGGTGACCGGGTGGTCGCCTCGCGGGCGCTGTTCGGTTCGTGCCGCTATGTCATCGACGAGATCCTGCCCCGTTTCGCCATCACCGTGGTGCTGGTCGACGGCAGCGATCTCGAGCAATGGCGCCAGGCCTTCAGGCAGCCCACGAAATGCGTGTTCCTGGAAACACCCTCCAACCCGACACTGCAGATCATCGACCTGGAGGCGGTGTGCGAAATGGCCCACGCCGCCGGAGCCCAGGTCATCGTCGACAACGTCTTCGCCACACCGGTGCTGCAGCGGCCGCGCGAATTCGGGGCCGACATCGTGGTCTATTCGGCCACCAAGCACATCGACGGCCAGGGCCGCTGCCTGGGCGGTGCGGTGCTGGGCGATGAGGACTTCTGCGAGAATGTGCTCAAGCCATATCTCCGCCACACCGGACCGGCGCTCAGCCCATTCAACGCCTGGGTCATGCTCAAGGGCCTGGAGACGCTGGAGCTGAGGGTGGCCCGCCACGCCGCCAACGCGGCCGAGATCGCCGACTTTCTCAGCGGCCAGGGCGGCATCGAAGGGGTGCTCTATCCCACCCGCCACGACCATCCCCAGGCGGCCCTGGCACGGCGCCAGATGTCGGCCGGCGGCTCGGTGGTGGCCTTCGACGTGGCCGGCGGCAAGGAGCGCGCCTTTGATTTCCTCAGGCGCTTGCGCCTGGTCAAGATCTCCAACAACCTGGGTGACGCCAAGAGCCTGATCACCCACCCCGCCACCACCACCCATCAACGCCTGGAGGCGGCCGAGCGTCGGCACCTGGGCATCAGCGATCGGCTGGTGCGGCTTTCGGTCGGCCTCGAGGATGCCGAGGACGTCAAGCAGGATCTCTTGCAGGCTTTGGTATGAAACTGGACAATCGCGGCCGGCGACACGATATTTCGTAGGACCACGCCGGGACGAGAGGTTGGGAGCGCAGCAGCCATGTACACGCGGATGACGCGGTCGATCGAGGTCAGCATCAATCCCGTCTATCTCGACGACCAGTCAGAGCCGGACGACGATCACTTCGTCTGGGCCTATCGGGTGCGCATCGAAAACAAGGGCGCCGAGACGGTCCAGTTGCTCAACCGCTATTGGCGCATCACCGATGCGCTGGGCCGCACCCAGGAGGTGCGGGGCGCCGGCGTGGTCGGCGAGCGCCCGGTGCTCGATCCCGGCCAAAGCTACGAGTACACTAGCGGCACGCCGCTCTCAACGCCTTCGGGCATCATGGACGGCAGCTACCAGATGGAAACCCCGGGCGGCGAAACCTTCGACGTCGTCATTCCGCCCTTTTCGCTGGACAGTCCCCACCAGCGGCGATCCGTGAACTGAAAGCGCGAGGAGAAAGCCCGTGAAGGCAAGCCGAAGCGGCAGGCTCAGCGCCGTCGCAAACACGGCCCCGGAAGCCCCGGCAGCGCGGCGCGAGGCGCAAAAGCCCAGCCGCGAGGAAGCCCAGGCGGCGGTCGAGACTTTGATCCGCTGGGCCGGCGACGATCCCGGCCGCGAAGGCCTCAAGGGCACGCCGGACCGGGTGGTGCGGGCCTATGAAGAGTTTTTCGCGGGCTATGACGACGATCCCGTGGCCTACCTCAGCCGCACGTTCGAAGAGGTCGAGGACTACGACGAGATGGTGGTACTGCGCGAGATCCGCGTCGAATCGCACTGCGAACACCACCTGCTGCCGATCATCGGCTGCGCCCACGTGGCCTACCTGCCCCAGCGCCGGGTGATCGGCATCAGCAAGCTGGCGCGCCTCGTCGATGCCTACGCCAAGCGGCTGCAGATCCAGGAAAAACTCACGGCCCAGATCGCCAATACGCTCAATGACGTACTGGAGCCCAGGGGCGTTGCCGTGGTCGTCGAGGCGGCGCACCAGTGCATGACCATGCGCGGCGTGCACAAGCCCGGCGTGGTCATGACGACGAGCCACATGCTGGGTGCCTTTCGCAGCGATGCCAAGACCCGGCGCGAGTTCCTGGCCATGATCCACGCGGGCGGCGGCCACCACCACCACAACGTCTAGGGCGGATTTCTCACCGCGTCACGGCCTGCGCGGCGCTGTCGCGCCGACAGGGTGCGTCGTCCGCCGCCTGGTCCCAGTTGCCCATTCCACTTCGGACGCGTATCGTGACAAAGAACATTGCCCTCTCGTTGAAGAGGTGAGGCATGTGGTGGGTGCGGCAAATTGCCGTGATACTGTGCCTGACGCCAGGGATCGCACTGGCGGCCGAGAAGGATGCGTTCGGCCGCTACCATGCGCTGGTTATCGGCAATAACGCCTACATCGACCTGCCAAAGCTGAAATCGGCGGCCGGCGACGCCAAGGCGGTTGCCAAGATCTTGACGGCGGACTATGGCTTCAAGAGCCAGCTGCTTATCGATGCCTCGCGGACCGACATCATCGATGCCCTGGCCGCGCTGCGGGCTCGCTTGAAGGTCAACGACAACCTGCTGATATACTTTCGCCGGCCACGGTGGCCTGCCCCCCGAAAACTGGTCCAGCCCGGATGTTAGGATTGGGTTGGCTTGAAGGAGGGCAAAATGGCGAAGAAGAATCACACGGTTGAGCAGATTATCGGCAAGCTCCGCGAGGCGGAGGTCCGGCTAAGCCAGG
>JASLXG010000224.1 GCA_030740435.1 Alphaproteobacteria bacterium
GCGGGCTGACCAAGCACTACGCCACCGGCGAAGTCGTGGTCGAGGCGTTGCGCGGCGTCGACCTCGAGCTCTGGGCCGGCGAGACGGTGGTGCTGCTAGGCCCCTCGGGCAGCGGCAAGTCGACGCTCTTGAACATTCTCGGCGGCCTCGACCGACCCAGTAGCGGCCAGGTCTTCTTCCGCGGCGGCGAGCTGACGGCCTTCGACGACCGTGGCCTGACGCGCTACCGCCGCGACCACGTCGGATTCGTATTTCAGTTCTACAATCTCATCCCCAGCCTGACGGCGCGGGAGAACGTGGCTCTGGTGACCGAGATCGCGCCCCATCCCCTTACCCCGGCCGAGGCGCTGGAACTGGTCGAGCTGGGCAATCGCATGGACCACTTCCCGGCCCAGCTCTCGGGCGGCGAACAGCAGCGCGTGGCCATCGCCCGGGCCATCGCCAAGCGCCCCGAGGTGCTGCTTTGCGACGAACCCACGGGAGCGCTCGACAGCAAGACCGGCATCATCGTGCTCGAGGCCGTCGAGGCGGTGAGCCGCGAGCTCGGCACCACCACGGTGCTGATCACCCACAACGCCGCCATCGCCGCCATGGGCGACCGGGTCATCCACTTCGCCGACGGCCGTATCGGCGAAGTGCGCCGCAACCCGGTCCGCCAGCCGGCCCATGAGCTAAGCTGGTAGCCATGGGCGCACTGAACAGAAAACTCTGGCGCGATCTCTGGCGCATCAAGGGCCAGGGCCTGGCCATCGCCCTGGTCATCGGCTGCGGCGTCGCCGCCTTGGTGATGGCCCTGGGTATGCTTTATTCGTTGCAGGAGACGCGGGCCGCCTATTACGAGCGCTACCGCTTCGCCGAGATCTTCGCGCCGGTCAAACGGGCACCGCAAAGCTTGCTGCCTCGGCTGTCCGCCATCCCCGGCATCAAGCGGGCCGAGACGCGCATCGTGCGCCATGTGATCCTAGATATCGCCGGTATGTCGGAGCCGGCCACCGGGCGCCTGGTGTCGCTGCCCGAACGCGGCCAGCCGGTGCTCAACGACATCTATATCCGGGCCGGCCGGCGCCTCACCCCGGGACGGCCGGACGAAGTACTGATCGGCGAGGCCATGGCGCTGGCCCACGGATTCGGCCCGGGCGACCGCATCAAGGCCCTGCTCAACGGCCGCAAACGCGAGTTGGTGATTGTCGGCGTGGCGCTGTCGCCGGAACACGTCTACGCCATCGCGCCCGGCGGCTTCGTGCCCGACGACCTCCACTTCGGCGTGTTCTGGATGAGCCGCCCGGCCATGGCGGCGGCATTCGACCTGGACGGCGCCTTCAGCGAAGCCACGTTCACGCTATTGCGCGGCGCCTCGGAGCCGGCCGTGATCGCCGAAGTGGACCGCCTGCTGGAGCCCTACGGCGGCAGTGGCGCCTTTGGCCGCAAGGACCAGGTTTCCGACGCCTACTTGGAAGGCGAGATGAAGCAGCTGGCCACCATGGCCACCCTGCTGCCGCCCATATTCCTGGGCGTCGCCGCCTTTCTCCTCAACATCGTGGCCTCGCGCCTGGTGGCCACCGAACGTGAGCAGATCGGCCTTATGAAAGCCTTCGGCTATGCCAATTGGGAGGTGGGTTGGCACTACCTCAAGTTGATGCTGCTGGTGGCACTGATTGGCATCGCCGCCGGATTCGTTGCCGGCGACTGGCTGGGCCGCGGCCTGGCGGCGATCTACACCGATTTCTTCCGCTTTCCCTTTCTGCATTACCGCACCGGTCCCGCCGTATTCGCCGTCGCGGCGCTGATCAGTCTGGGCGCCACGGTGTTGGGCACCCTGGGAGCCGTGCGCCGGGCCGTGGCGCTGCCGCCGGCCGAGGCCATGCAACCGGCACCGCCGCCAACCTACCGCCGTTCGACCCTCGAGAACCTGGGACTGGCGCACTTCGCCGATCAACCGACACGCATGATCATCCGCCATTTGACGCGCTGGCCAATACGCTCGGGCCTCACCAGCCTGGGCATCGCCATGGCCGCGGCGGTCATGGTCAGCACGCTGTTTTTCCTCGATTCCATCGAGCAGATGATCGACGTCAATTTCTTTCTGGCCCAGCGCCAGGACCTTTCCGTCACCTTTGTCGAGCCGCGCCAACGCCGGGCGCTGCACGAGATCTCACGGCTCAGCGGCGTTCAGCGAAGCGAACCCTTCCGCGTCATCCCGGCGCGGCTGAGGAACGGCCCGCTAAACCGCCGCCAGGCAATCGTCGGTATCGAGCCGGATTCGGACCTGCACCGCCTGATCGATCGAACGCTGAGGCCCGTAGCCATCCCCGAGCGCGGCATCGTTGTGGCCCGCAAGCTGGCTGAACTCATGGACGTCGGCCTCGGCGACAGCCTCGCCGTCGAGGTGCTGGAGGGCCAGCGGCCACATCGCCAGGTCCGGGTGGCGGCCATCATCGAGGAATACATTGGCCTTTCCGCCTATATGGACCTCGGCGCACTGAACAGCCTGATGCAAGAGGGCGCAGCCGTTTCCGGCGTCTTCCTGATGATCGATCGCGAGCGCGAGGGCCCCCTCTACCGGGCGCTCAAGGCGACGCCCGTCGTGGCTGCCGTGAGCTCGCAGAACTCGACGCTGGAGAGCTTCCGCAAGACCATGGCCGAGAACCTGGTGATCATGATCTGGTTCTACTCCATGTTTGCCGGCTTGATCGCCTTCGGCGTGGTTTACAATTCGGCCCGCATCAGCCTCTCGGAGCGCGGCCGCGAGCTGGCCAGTCTGCGGGTGATGGGTTTCACCCGCTTCGAGGTCTCCTACATCCTGCTCGGCGAGCTTGCGGTCTTGACGGTGCTGGCGCTGCCCTTGGGCTGCGCCATCGGTTACGGCCTGGCGGCCCTGATGGTGAAATCCTTCGACACCGAGCTCTACCGCCTGCCGCTGGTGATCTGGCCGTCGACCTACGGCTATGCCATGCTGGTGGTGGTGGTCGCAGCGCTTGTCTCAGACCTGCTGGTACGCCGCCGCATCGACAACCTCGACCTTGTTTCCGTACTCAAGACGCGCGAGTGAGATCACTATGGGGCGAACGTTCAAACGGGTTTTCTACGTCATCATCGTGCTCGGCCTGGCAGCGGCCGGGCTGGCCTATGCCTTTCGCCCGCAACCGGTGCCGGCCGACTTCGCCACGGTCGATCGCGGCGCACTGACGGTGACGGTGGACGATACCGGGCGCACCCGGGTGCGCGACGTCTATCGCGTCTCGGCCCCGGTGGCCGGCCGGCTGTTGCGCATCGAGGCCCGGGTGGGCGACGCGGCGATGGCAGGCGAAACCGTGCTGGCCACCATCGAGCCCTCGGACCCGACATTTCTCGACCGGCGCACCCGCTCTCAGGCCCGGGCCGAGGTGAAGGCGGCCGAGGCCACGCTGGCCCTGGCCCAGGCGGAGCTCAACCGGGTGCGGGCCGAGCTCACCTTCGCGCGTAGCGAATTGGAGCGCGCCCGCAGGCTGGTGCTGCGCAACAACATTTCCAAACGGGCGCTCGACAAGGCCGGCCGCGATGTCAGCACCGGCCAAGCGGCCGAGGAAAGCGCCACCGCCACAGTGCGCATGCGGCGCCACCAGTTGGAGATGGCCCGGGCCATGCTGATCACGCCGAGCCAGAAGAACGGCAAAGCCGGCGGTCAGTGTTGCGTAGACGTGCGGGCACCGGTCAGTGGCCGGGTGTTGCGGCTGATC
This sequence comes from Alphaproteobacteria bacterium, assembly GCA_030740435.1. Taxonomy (NCBI): domain Bacteria; kingdom Pseudomonadati; phylum Pseudomonadota; class Alphaproteobacteria; species Alphaproteobacteria bacterium. The sequence goes on from JASLXG010000224.1 coordinate 3,717, forward strand.
CAGGAGAGCGAGGGCGTCATCGCCGCCGGTACGCCGCTGTTGGAGATCGGCGACCCGAGCGATCTCGAGATCGTCGTCGATCTCTTGTCCAGCGACGCCGTCAAGGTGCGCGAAGGGGCCGCCGTGATGATCGAGGGATGGGGGGGCGAAGCCGTACTCAAAGGCACGGTGCGGCGCATCGAGCCCTATGGTTTCACCAAAATCTCGGCCCTTGGTATCGAGGAACAGCGGGTCAACGCCATCATCGATTTTGCCGAGCCCCGGCAAAAATGGAATTCCTTGGGGCACGGTTTTCGGGTCGAGACACGCATCGTGGTGTGGCAGGGCGAGAACGTGCTCAAGCTGCCATTGAGTGCGCTCTTCCGTCAGGGCGAGGACTGGGCGGTGTTCGCCCTGGTGGCCGGCAAGGCGCGCCTGAGGACCCTCACCATCGGCCGAAGCAACCAGAGCGAGGCCGAGCTCAAGGACGGCCTGGCCGAGGGCGACCGGGTGGTGCTGCACCCCAGCGACCGCATCGCGGACGGTGTCGCGCTGGTCGCCCGGCCGGCCGGTTAGGACACGCCATGTTCGGCCGCGGCGCAAAATCCTCCTCGTTCGGCGACAACGTCGAAAAGGAATACCAGGACGGCGAGGCCATCGTCATCGAGGGCGGCCGGGAAGCGGAGATGTTTATCATCCAGGAAGGCAGCGCCCGGGTGACCAAGACCATCGGCGGCGAGGAAGTCGAACTGGCGGTGCTGGGCCGCGGCGATTTCTTCGGCGATATGTCGCTGCTGGAATCGCTGCCCCGCAGCGCCACCGTGCGGGCGCTGGGCACCACCCGGGTGCAGGTCATCCAGCCCGGCGGCCTGATGCTCAAGTTCCGCCGCGACCCCTCGTTTGCCTTCGAGATGCTGCAACGCCTTTCCGGCCGGGTGCGCAACATCAACCGGATCCTGGTCGAAACCCTGGAAGGCAAGCACGGCGACCACAACAACGTGCGCGCCGAGGTCGGTCGCGCCGAATACGAATTCAACAATGAGCACGACGATACAACATGATCACGCATGTCGAGGAGGAGCGCTTGTTGGTCATTTCCGATCTGCATCTCGGCAATCCCTTCTGCCAGGTCAAGCGCGATGTGGTGGAATTCCTCGACTATGCCGCCGCTTGCGGCGCCAGCGTCTGCATCAACGGCGACGGCCTCGACATCATGCAGACCTCGTTTTCACGCATCGCCCGCGATGCCCCCGAGGTCTTCGCGCGCTTCAAGAAAGTGGTGGCCGGCGGCGCCCGCGTCTATTACGTGATCGGCAATCATGATCTGGTGCTCGAGCATTTCTTCGAGAACTGGGGGCTTTTGCAGGTGGTGCCGTTCCTCAACGTCACCTCGGGCGGGCGCCGCATCCGCATCGAGCACGGCCACCTCTACGATCCCTTCTACACCGCCAGCCCACGCGCCTTTGCCATCGCCACGGCGGCGGCCGGCTTGCTGCTCGACGTTTGGCCCGGCGCCTACCGGCTATGGATCGCCATCGAAAAACTGCGCGGCCGGGCGCGCAGTCGGCGCTCGACGCGCCAGGGCATCGAGGGCGAGCACCAGCACGTCATCGAGGCCGTCGAGGAGCTCATCGGACGCGGCTTCGATACGGTAATCTTCGGCCACACCCATCATCTCGGCCAGGTCGAGCTGGGCCAGGGCCGCAGCTACATCAACACCGGGTCGTGGATGCTGGAGCCCGCTTTCGCCGAGATCGCCGATGGCCAAGTCGAGCTCAAGCCCTGGCCCGCATGAAATAGTTAATTAAGGGGACGCGGACCGTTTTATTCTTTTTTACCAGTAAGTTAGACGAACGGTACGTGGTCGCTGTCGGCCTCGAGGTAGTCCAGCAACAGGCGGTTCTTGGCTTCGGCGACGCAGTGGTGGCGGCAGTCCTGGGCCGGGTTTATGGCCCTCAGGCGCTGGCGGTTGTGTTCGGAAAACCACAATTCGGAAAAACGCTGCTCGGCGATCGAGCCAAGTTTGCCGCCCTCGGTGTAGGCTTTGTCCTGGCAGCTATAGACCGTGCAATCGGCACCGATCACCGTGAGGAACTGCAAGGACGGGCACCAGGAATGGGCCTTGTCGAATTTTTCCGCCAGGCTGTGGTAGTGGTCGACGACGGCGAAATCGGCGTCGTCGAGCTCCTGGGCCAGCGCGATCTGGTCGCGCACCGTGGCGGCGAAACCGGCGTGGTAGGCGTTGTTGGCGCGGCCGTCGTTGTCGACGATGCAGGGCGCGATCTTGGCGTGGCGGACGCCGGCGTCCTTGAGCTTGGCGGCAAGCTCGGCAACGTGGCCGGCGTTCTGTTCATCGACGATGATGCTGGACCCCAGCAAACATTCAGAATCTAGTTTAGTAAATTCGTATAAATTATTGATAATTTTACCGAATTCATCTTCATCGATGCCTCGATATCGGGCATAACTGGGGCCGTCCCAGCCGTCGATGGAGACCCGGATCCAGGTGCCATGATCGGCAAAGGCGCGAGCCCGTTTGGCGCGCAGCTGGCTGGCGTTGGTCAGCGCCGCCAAGCGCACGCCGCCGGCCGCCAGGGCCTCGACGGTCTCGACGATGGTGGGATAGAGCAAGGGCTCGCCGCCGCGGGAAAAGGTCACGGCCTGCACCCCCATGGCAACGATGTCCTCGACGATCTCGGCCATCTTGGCCGGCGGGATGCGGTCCCCTAGGTTCATGTCCTCGCCCAGCGCCACGTCGTCGGTGCGGTAGGCGCAGAAATAGCAGGCATGATTGCAGACGTTGGTGGGCTTGAGGCGAATGTGCACGGGCGGCGCCAGGCCGCCGTCACGCAAGGCGGCGAGCTGTTCGGGAAAATGCCAGAGTTTGGCGGACGTGTAGACCGTGCCCATGATATCGGGGCCCGATATAGCAAGCGCTGGTTAAGAAATTGCCCTAATCGAACATCAGTCGAACATCACCATCTGGCGCACCATATCGCCGGCGGCCAGGCGATCGAAGCCCTGGTTGACCTGATCCAGCGTCAAACGCTCGCTGAGCAGGCGGTCGACAGGCAGCTTGCCCTGGCGGTAGAGCTCGACGAAATGGGGGATATCGCGGGCCGGCACGCAACTGCCGGCGTAGCTCCCCTTGAGGGTGCGCTCCTCGCCGACCAACTGCACCGGCGAGATGGCGGCCCGGTCTTCATAGTGCGGCAATCCGGCGGTGACGGTGGTGCCGCCCCGGGCCGTGATGGCCCAGGCCAACTCCAGGGCCGGCGTGGAGCCGGCGATCTCGATGGCATATTCGACGCCGCCGCCGGTGGCTTCGCGCACTGCCTCGGCACAGCCCTCATCCGCCGCGCTGAATGTGTCGCTGGCGCCCAGTTGGCGGGCCAGGGCCAGCTTGTCGTCGCGCAGATCGATGGCAACCAGGCGGCGGGCACCGGCGAGCTTGGCGCCCAGCAGCGCCGCCAGGCCGACACCGCCGAGACCAACCACGGCAACGCTGGCGCCCAGCGGTACCCGGGCCGTGTTGATGACGGCGCCGACGCCGGTGATGATGGCGCAGCCAAACAGCGCCGCCTCGTCGAGCGGCAGGTCCTTGTCCACCGGCACCAGCGACGAGGTGTTCATCACGGCATGTTCGGCGAACGAGGAAACCCCCACCTGGTGGTGCACGTCCTTTCCGTTCAAGTGCAAACGCCGCCCGCCACCCAGCAGCGTACCGGCGGAATTGGCAGCGAAGGCCGGCTCACAAAGCGCCGGCCGGCCCGAACGACAGGGCGTACAACGGCCGCAGTTGGGCGTAAACGTGGTGACCACGTGATCGCCGACCGCCAAGTCCGAAACGCCGGGACCCAGTTCGGCCACCACACCGGCCGCTTCGTGGCCGATGGCCATGGGTCTGGGCCGGGGCCGTACGCCGGTCATGGTCGAGAGATCGGAATGGCAAAGCCCGGCCGCCTTCATCTGCACCAGCACCTCGCCCTGGCCCGGAGGATCGAGCTCGAGTTCCTCGATGATCAGCGGCTGGCCCACTTCGTGGAGCACCGCGGCACGGATTTTCATTCGCTTCTCCCGGTATCTGCTGGGCCAGACTTTACGTCGGCAGGCCGGAGATCGCTACCGTCATCCGCCGACCACGCCGGCCGCCCGCAAATCGGCGATCTCGGCGGGCGCGAATCCGGCCTCGGCCAGGATCTCGTCGCTGTGCTGGCCGAGTTTCGGAGCGCCCTGGCGATACTCGGGCGAGCTCACGCTGAAACGCGCGGCATTGCGGCTCTGGCGCAGCCGCCCGGCCTGGGGATGGTCGTTCTCGAAGATGATGCCACCGGCCACGATCTGGGGGTGGGCGATGACCTGGTTGCGCGTCAGCACCGGGGCACAGGGCACGCCGGCGGTCTCGAACCTTTCCAGCCATTCCGCGGTGCTGCGCCGGCCGAGCTCCGACTGGATGAGTTCGAGGCGGGCATCGATGTTGAGATCGCGAAGCTCGGTCGTGGCGAAGCGTTCGTCCTCCAGCCACTCGGGCCGCCCCAGGGCCTGGCAGAGCGCCGCCCACTGGGCATCGGTCATGACCGCGACGCTCATGTAGCCGTCTTTTGTCTCGTAGATCAGGTCGATGAAGCTGGCTGCGCGTTGCTGGCTGACGCTCTTGCCCACGTAGGTCTGCCCCCCCATGTCCGAGGACCAGAGGAAGGCCACTACGGCATCGAGCATGGAAAGCCGCACGTGCTGGCCCTGGCCGCTGCGGGCCCGGCTCAAGAGTGCCGCCGTGATGGCCTGGGCCGCCGTCACCGCCGTCAGCTTGTCGGGCAGGATGGTGCGCACCAGGCGCGGCCGGTTTTGGTCGGATCCGCCCTGCACCGAAGCCAGCCCGGAAAGCGCCTGCACGATGGGGTCGTAGACCGGCTTCTGGGCGTAGGGACCGACCTCGCCGAAGCCCGAGATGGAAACGTAGACGATCTCGGGCGCCACGCCGCGAATCGCCTCTTCGCCGATGCCTAGGTGCTCGACCACGCCGGGGCGGAAGTTCTGCACCAGCACGTCGCACTGGCTGGCCAGGCGTTTCACCACTTCGACGCCGGCCGGACTCTTGAGATTGATCACGAGTGATCGCTTGTTGCGGTTGTTGTTGAGGAAGGTGGCCGACAGGCCGCCGCTCTGGTTGCCGGCGGCTCGCGTGAAGTCGCCGGTGCCGGGGGGCTCTATCTTGATCACGTCGGCGCCCTGGTCGGCCAGGATCATGGTGGCATAGGGGCCGGAAATCACGGCGCTGAAATCGAGCACGCGAATGCCGTCGAGGGGACCGGGCATGGATTTCTCCGGGCGGGGTGGGGAAAGTCAGGCGTTAGGGTTTGATATGGCACATAGCCGGTTGGCAATCCAGATGGCCAGCGCCGCCAGCGCCAGGCCGGCCGGCAGGTCGATGAGGTAGTGCCACTTCGAGGCCACGGCCTCGATGACGATCCAGGCAAAGAGCAGCACGTAAGGCGGGCGCAGGTGGCTGCGCGCCCGAAAGACGTACCAGACGAAAACCCACGAGGCGCCGACGTGCAGCGACGGCAAGGCGGCCAGGCCGGCCACGAAATAGGCCTGGCCAAAGGTCTCCAGCCAGACCGGGCCGGCGGCCGTGAACTGCTGGTAGGCGGCCCACATGTTTTGTTGCTGGGCATCGGCCAACGCGTTGGGTCCTCGCTCAAAGAGGAAGGGCCCCACGGCCGGCGCCAAACAGTACGCCACGGCGCCCAGCGCCTGGTTGATCAGCGTTGCCAAAAAGACCGGGCGAAAGCGGCTCCTGTCGAAAGCCGTGTGGTAGGAAAACGAAACGAAGAACAGAATAATGAACGCCCACATGTACCACCAGTCGACGGCCGGCAGGGCCACGGCGGCGGCCTGGCGTAGCGCCATCGTGGCGTCGACGAGCGGCGCCAGGGCCAGGTCGACGGCCTGGTAGGCGGCGTCGAAGCGCCGCGGGTTGATCAGCGGGATCCACATTTTGAGATGAAAATGCAGCCACATGACGAGGCTGAAGACGACGAGATAGAGCCCGTTCCACACGAGATCCCGGGCCTCGACCCGGGGCGGCTGGTCGCGCCGCAGCAAGCGGTCGCTGGCCAGCGGCACCGCCAGCCAGAGCGCCGCCAGGCCGAGCGGCACGGCATAGCGAAAGCCCAGGTAAAAACTCATGCGTCCGTCGGGCAGCACCAGGGCGGTGCCGAGCCAGAGAGCCGCACCGAGGGTCACCAGCAGCATGGCCACGAGCACGGCCAATTCGGGAAAACGCAGGAACAGACGGAGGATGGTCACCGTCTCACTCCGGCTTGACGGCGAAAAGCCCGAAGGCGGCAAGCTCGTCGGGCAGGGTCATGGCCTCGAGCCAGGGCGGCGGCTGGCCGGCCTTGAGACGGTCAAACAGCGTCTCGCCGGGCCCCTGGTACCAGCGTTGTTCCTTGCCATTGCGGCAAATCAGCAGCCAGTCGACGCCCCGCCGCCCGATGATCTCGCGCGCCTTGGCATCGTCGATCGCCCTCAGTGCGTCGTAGGCATCGAGGATGCCGGCGTCGTTGCGATGGTAGGGCGTGGCCACCACATGGTGCGGCGTGCGGTAGAGGATCTCGGGTCCGAAGAAGACGAAACCGAGGATGCGCCGGGGCGGCTGGGCCAGTTCGCCGGCGGCGAGAAACCGGCTCAGGCGGCCGATCGGACACTTGGCGCGTTCGGCCGCCGCCACCTCGCCCTTCGGCGCCCCTTCCAGACCGTGCAGGAAGGCCGCCGCCAGCAGCGCCCAGACGGCGAACAAGACGACCACCAGGGCTCGCACCAAGGCGCGCAGGAAATTCACTTCTCCACCGCCCGGCGGCCCGATGCGCGCCAGCGCGGCCAGCACCAGGGCGGCATAGGCCGGCACCACGAAGAGCTCGGCGAAGGTGGCCCAGCGCACCTGGTAGAGCGCCAGCGGCACGAACAGCAAAAGCCCGCCGGCCAGGAACAGCCACTGGCGGCGCCGGGCACCTTCGCTGCCGCGCACCAGCCAGACCACGAAGGGCAAGGCCAGCAGCGCCGGCCCGAGAAAGAAAACCACCTCGCGGGCCGACTTCAGCGGCCGGGCGGCATCCAGCAGCGGCCGCACCTCGAGGATGTTGCGAAACCACACTTCCACCACCCGCGGCGCCACGTCGGCGTGCGGGCCCTGCAGGAACTTGGGAACCACCAACCAGGTTGCCGCCAGCACCAACAGCAGACCCAGAAAGGCCACACCGGTCCGGCCCGGCACTTCCTCGGCCCAATGGGTGCGCGTCTCGACCACGGTGACGGCGCGCCAGAAGATGGCGATGAAGGCCAGTGGCAGGAAATGCAAAAAGGACAGCCGGTCGGCCTCCCGGGACAGCAAACCGGCCGGCGGGAACTCGAGCGCCAGCGCCAGCGCCACCCCGAGCACCAGGGCGGCGGCCAGGGCCAGGTTGGGCCGGGTCACATTGCTGCCCCGCGCCAGCCAGCAAAATCCCAGCGCCAACAGCACCAGGCCGACCAGCAGCAAACCCTCGACGCTGACCCAGAGCAGCGCCGCCGCCGCCAGCCCGGCCCACACGCCATGGCTAAGCCGTGCTTCCTGGCCCAGCAGCCTCAGTGTCAGCCCCATCAGCAAAACGAAAAGTAAACCGATCAGGCCATGGTGGTCGGGCCGCCCCGTGGCGTAATAGGCCAGGATGGCCGGCTGGGCGATGAACAGGACCGCGGCATAGGCCGTGCCGCTGCCGCCGCCAAGCAAGGGCCGCAGCGCCCAGAGAAAGGCCAGCAGCGTGAGCACGTGCAGCAGCGGGCTGACGGCCAGGCCCCACCAGTAAAGCGCCTGGCGCTGTCCCAAAAAGGGCGCCAACGGCGCCGCCCCGGCGATCAGCAGCACGTCCAGAGGCCGCGTCCAGTGCAGGCGCTCGCCATAGGGCGTGTTGGAACGGCGCGACACCGTGTCGTACCAGCCCTCGCCCTGCCACAGCGCCTCGACCCGCACCAGCCGCATGTAGGCGTCGGGGCCACGCAAGGCACCCCGGGTGAGCGGTGCGGGATCGTTCCACAGCAGCAAGCCCTGGACCACCAGCAAGAGCAGCAGCGGGATCCAGACGGCGGCGCGGCGGCCAGGCAGGGATGCCTCGCTCACGGCCTGCTTTTCCTCGTGGTATTCGGCCTCGGCGTTGACGCTCCAGATGTTCTCGTGGTCGCTGACGCCGGCCAGGATATTGTCGACCGCCGTCATCGCCGTCAGCATGGAATGGTCCATGTTGTTGTAGCGGTGCATGCCGTTGCGGCCCAAGAGGAAGAGGTTGGCGAAGCCGTCGGTATAGCGGCGCACCTCAGGGAAGCGGTCATAGCTGCCAAGATAGGCGGGATAGGTTTTTGGCACGCGAATGACAACGCTGTCGAGAACGTCGGCGGTATCGGCGAATCCGATCTCGGCCAGCTCCCGGACCGCCAATTCGCTCATGGCCCGGTCGTCGAGCGACCACAACGCGTCGCCCTCGTCGCAGAAATACTCCAGGCCCAGCCAGATGGTCTCGGGATCGGCCACCATGTAGGGGCTCCAGTTGTTGAAGATCTGCAGCCGGCCGAGCTTCACCCCCTGTTCCTGGATATAGATCCAGTTGTCCGGCAGGGCCTGGCCCAGCTTCAGGCGTCCGAGCAACAGCCCAACGGTGATGAAGTCGCGGTAGACCAGGCCCCGGCCCAGCGCCGCCACCTCGGCCGGCGGCGCCGGCTCGAAGGCGGCCAGCAAATCGCGCACCGCCATGGTGGAAAAGACGTAATCGGCGGCGAAATTGTGCTCGGCGCCGTCGCCGTCCCGCGCCGTCACGCCGACCAGGCGGTCGCCTTCGTGCTGGAGAGCGGTGACACGCAGGCCAAAACGTACCTCGCCGCCCTTCTCCGCCAGGCGCTCGGCCACCGCCTGCCACATCTGGCCGGGCCCGAACTTGGGATAAAGAAAACGCTCGATGAGGCTGGTTTCGGTGCCCTTCTGGGCCACCGACGAGCGCCGCCAGAGCGCGCCCACGGCGTGCCACAAGAGGCCCAGCAACGACAACCCCTTGACCCGCTGGGCGCCCCATTCGGCCGGCAGCTCACGGCAGGGCACGCCCCAGACCTTCTCGGTGTAGTCGCGAAAGAAGGTGCTGTAGAGCTCGCGGCCGAAGCGGTTGATGAAGAAATCCTCCAACGTCGCCTCGGGCCGTATGGGCAACAGGCTGGCACGCAGGTAGCTGAAACCAATACGCAGCGTGGGCAGAAGGCCGAGCTTGGCCAAAGTCGAGAAATTAAGCGCCAGGGGATAGTCGAACAGCCGGCCGCCAAAGAGAATGCGCGAGGTGCGCTGACGCACCAACATCACGGCGTCCTCGGTTTCGGGGTCGGGGCCCCCTGCTGCCGCAAGCGGCCGGCTGGCACCCTGGTAGGTGATGTCGAAGTCGTCGGCGCCCCTTTCCAGCGGCAGGATGTCGAGCCACCAGTTCATCACCCGGTCGGACTTGGAAAAGAAGCGGTGGCCGCCGATATCGATGCGATTGCCGTTGTGCTCGACGGTGCACGAGATGCCGCCGACGCGCCGGCTGGCTTCCAGCACCAGCGGCCTGATATCGCTTCGCTCAGCCAGTTCCAGCGCCGCGGTAAGACCCGCGGGACCGGCACCGATGATGATGGCTTGGGGTCCGAACATGCAGCGACTACCTGAACAACAGGACCTTCCTGACGACGTAGTTGAAGACGAAACTGAGACCCGATGCGCCGATCTTGGAAAGCGCGTAGTGCAGGCCGGCAAAGTCGGTGAGCAGCCACAGCACCGCCTCGTTAACGCCCAGGCCACCGACACCGACGATAGCGAAAATAACATATTCGGCAGTGCGGTTATGTACCCGCCGTCGCTTGAAGACCCAGAGCAACGATCCCACATAGGCGGCCGTGATACCGGCTGCCAAGGCCACCAGATTGGAAACCAGATAGTGCACGCCGAAAAGTTCGGTGAGTCCGATCAGCAGGGCGTAGTCGATGGCCAGGGCCGCCACGCTGACCAGAAAATAGCGGCCAAATTCAGCCCTCAAACCGGCGCTCCGCAGCTTCGCGACAAGCTCGGCCACGCCTACAACCGGGTAACCTTGTGGGTGTCGCTCAGGCCACCGGCGCGGCGCTCGATGATGATTTCAATCATGGAAGATATATGATGGCGCGGTAGCGGCGGTGCGGCAAGGAAGACGCAAGCGTTCGCAACAATGAGGGTCGAAATAGTTGCCGACAGGGGCAGCGGAATTAGCCTTGGAGCACTGCCCTCGGCCAGCTGAGCGGTGCCTTGTCGGGCCGGAACCCAGGCGCTACCATCGCGACACAGATTTGGGGGGGGCGACGTTCGCGCGGGCAATGCCGAAAGAGCTGAGAAAGATCCTCTTCACCGAGGACGAAACGCGCCAGGCAATGGTCGAATTTTGCGACCAAACGCAGGCCATACCGCCGGGCGTCACGCTGCTCAAGGTAGAGCTGACGGGCACCGAAGAGGCACCCATAAATCTCGCCTACACCTCGGGCAGCAGCAAAAATCCCACCGAGTTGCAGCTCGGCCGCGACCAGGTGGCGGCCGCCTTGATCCGCTTTTGCCGGGCCCAGCGCATTCCCATCCCGCGCCAAAGCAGCAAGACACTGCAGCTCAAGGACGGCGAAATTGCGCTGCTGCTGGGAGTCGGTTTCAAGAACGGCTGAGAGAGATCGATAACGTTCGTCAACCCTGATGGCCTCTGGAAAGGGACCAGGCCAAAGCCGGAATAATTGCAGGAACAGCCGGATGAAGGACGAATCTTTCGATCCCGAGGCACACCGCGACGCCGAACCCCGCTACTTCGACGACCTGGAAATGGGTGAGCGCTTCCACATTCCCAGCCGCACGCTGGGCGACGCCAACTTCGCGGCCTTTCAGTTGGCTTCGGGCGACAACCACCCGATCCATTACGATCTGGAATACTGCCGCCGCCAGGGCCATCCCGAAATGCTCGCCTGACCTGCCCCCAAGGTTTGTACCATATCCTATGTTAGTCTGTTTGCCATCCGTTCTGAGGCCCGGTTCGGCCGCAGCCCATCAACAGCGAAGGCCGGAACGGGCCGGTGGTGCAGAATAGTCTCCGGCGCCGGTGGCC
>JASLXG010000225.1 GCA_030740435.1 Alphaproteobacteria bacterium
TTTGGTCGAGAACTATTTCGCCAAGATCAAGGAATTCCGGGGCATTGCTACGCGCTACGACAAAACCGACACAAGCTATGCCGCAAACTTGAGCCTCGTCGCCACCATCATTGATTTGCGTTAATTGTCAACGGACCCTAAGACCAAGCAGCAAAAATACACACTTGGTAGCGGCGCTAAGCCCCAAGGGCTGCAACGGCCAAGCGCGCGGAGCGCGCGCCCGGTGAGGGTCTACAAAAGCATCAGCCTGCGTGCAGGCTGATGCGCAGGTATTTTACGAATTTGCGGGCGATGCGGCGGGGCGTCTCGGCGCCCGGGCGGTACCAGGTGAAGGACCAGTTCATGGCTCCCAGCAGCATCAGCCTGAGACTGTGCAGATCGACGCCGCGGGGCAGTTTCAGGTCCTCGAGCAAACGGATGAAGATGCTTTCGTAATCGTCGCGCAGCCGTGTCACCCGGGTGCGGATGGGGCTGGAGCCCGTTGGCATCTCCTGCATCAAGGCCTGCACCACGATATCGCCCTCGAGCAGGAATTCGAGGTGTGCGATGCAGGCCGCCTCGAGCCGCTGCCAGGGATCGTCGGGTCCCTCCAAAGCCTCTAGCACGGCATCCGAGATACGCCGCATGCCCTCGTCATGGACGGCCGCCAGCAGGTCCGCCTTGGAGGGAAAATGATAGTAGATCGAACCCGCCTGCATGCCGGCGTCGGCGGCGATGTCGCGCATCGAGGCGGCCGCGTAGCCTTCGTAAAGAAAGCGCCGTGCCGAGGCCTCCAGCAACAGCTCCCGCCGATTGCCCCGCCGCCTGCGCACCGTTGCCGATTTCTTGCCTGCCGCCATCCAATCACCTCACCAAACAAGCGTTAGGTCTATAACCCATGTGGGCTGGCTACAAAAGCACCCCTTGACTGCGCCAGGAGAACCCGTCACTGTCCGCGCCATGACAACCTTGAACCTCAGCCGCAATTGGTGGTGGCCCGCATAAGCGGGCGGCCGGCTGATCAGTTCAATCAAATGTCGGGGCCGCCACGGGCGTGGGCGGCCTTTTTTCATTCCACAATTCGACCCCCCACCCCGCGGCCAGCCGGCGAACGCGGAGTGGAGATATGAGCACCTGCCAGCACGACACCCGGGACCAGACGCCCAGCAGCATCGGCGTGCGTTGCGTCATCGAGGAACAACGCTATGAGGGCGCCGTCGAGCCGCTGATCGACACGCTGGACCAGCGCCGCGGCGCGCTTTTCACCTCGTCCTTCGAGTATCCCGGCCGCTACACGCGCTGGGACACAGGCTTCAAGGATCCGCCCATAGTGGTCACGGCGCGTCAGCGCGAGATTGCCGTCGAGGCCCTCAACGAGCGCGGCCGAATCCTGCTGCCGGCCTTCCACGACGCCCTGGCACGGCTCGAAGCGGTGCTGGAAATCGAGACCGAGGGGGACTGCATGGCGGCGCGCATAGCCGAACCCGAGCCCGGCTTCGCCGAGGAACGGCGCAGCCGCCAGCCCAGCGTGTGCAGCGCACTGCGGGCGCTGAACGCCCTCTTTGCCGCGCCCGGCGATGGCCACCTCGGGTTCTATGGCGCCTTCGGCTACGACTTGGCTTTCCAGTTCGAGCCGGTCGAGCTCAAAAGGCCGCGCGACGGCGACCAGCCCGATCTGGTGCTTTATCTCCCCGACGAGATCCTGGTCATCGACCATCGCCGCCAGAGCGCCACGCTCAGGCGCTACGAATTCACGGCCGAGGGCCGCACCACGAGGGGGCTTTCGCGCGACACCGCACCGGCTCCCTTCCGGCCGGCCAGTGGCGGCGAACGCGGTTGCGACCATGCGCCCGGCGAATACGCCGAGGTCGTGCGTCTGGCGCGCCAGGCCTTCCGCCGCGGCGATCTCTTCGAGGTCGTGCCGGGGCAGATGTTCAGCGAACCGGCGGCGGCGCCGCCGTCCGTCATCTTCCGCCGCCTGCGCCAGCGCAATCCGGCCCCCTACGGGGCGCTGATCAATCTGGGCGACGAGCACCTGGTGGCGGCCTCGCCGGAGATGTTCGTGCGTGTGCAAGGGCGCCGCGTCGAGACCTGCCCCATCTCCGGCACCGTGGCCCGGGGCAAGACCGCCATCGAGGACGCCGAGCAGATCCGCTGTTTGCTCAATTCGGAAAAGGACTTGGCCGAGCTCACCATGTGCACCGACGTCGACCGCAACGACAAATCAAGGGTCTGCGAGCCCCATAGCATCGAAGTCATCGGCCGGCGCCAGATCGAGATGTATTCGCGGCTCATCCATACCGTCGACCACGTCGAGGGCCGTTTGCGGCCGGGCTACGACGCCCTTGACGCCTTTCTCGCCCACACCTGGGCGGTCACCGTCACCGGGGCGCCGAAGCCGGCCGCCATGCAGTTCATCGAGGATCATGAACGCTCGCCGCGCCGCTGGTACGGCGGTGCCATCGGCTCGTTCGGCGTCGATGGCGGCATGACCACCGGCCTGACGCTGCGCACCGTGCGCCTCAAGGACGGCATTGCCGAGGTGCGGGCCGGAGCGACCCTGCTTTACGATTCCGATCCCCAGGCCGAGGACCGCGAATGCCTGCTCAAGGCCTCGGCGCTTTTGGACGCCATCCGCCGCCCCGACCGGCCGCTCGTGACCAGCCCGCGGCCCCGCCCGGGCGCCGGCCGCCGGGTGCTGATGGTCGACCATCAGGACAGCTTCGTGCATACGCTGGGTGGCTATTTCCGGGCCGGCGGCGCCGACGTCGTGACGCTGCGTTCGGGTTTCACGGCCGAGCGCCTGCGGGAGATTGCCCCCGACCTGGTGGTGCTGTCGCCGGGTCCCGGCCGGCCCGCCGACTTCGCCATCACCGCGACCATCGAGATGGCGCTGGCCGAGGCCTTGCCGATCTTCGGCGTCTGCCTCGGCCTGCAGGGCATCGGCGAATATTTCGGCGCCCGGCTTGGGCTGTTGCCCGAACCGGTGCACGGCAAGCCCTCGTCGGTGCGGCTTCTGGGCGGTCGCCTGTTCGCCGGCCTGCCGCGCCACTTCACGGCCGGGCGCTACCACTCGCTGCACGTGCTGCGCGACGGCCTGCCGCCCGATCTCGTGGTCACGGCCGAGACCCCGGCCGGTATCGTCATGGCGCTGGAGCACCGCAGCCTGCCTGTGGCCGGCGTCCAATTCCACCCCGAATCGATCATGAGCCTGGAGAGCGACCTGGGCCGCCGTCTGATCGACGACGTGGTCGAAAACCTGCGACCGGCGGCGGCGGTCGATGCCGTGGCCTGAGCCTAATCTTCCTTCCAGGGCCGGCTGCGGGTCATGGCGAAGTGGGTGTTGGGGCCGGCCCAATCGCGAAACACATCGTAGTCCTGGTGCAGGCGCAGGCGCATCTCGGAGGCCAGCACGGCGTTGAGATCTTCGAGGCTGTGGGGTCGGGCCAAACTGGAGTAAGAGTCGGTTTTCCCGAATAAACCGACTCTAAAACCTACTCCGACCCCAGTTTTCACAAAACCCACTCCGACCCCAGTCCTAAAAACCCACTCCGACCCCAGTTTTCGACCGACCAGTTTTCACCAGTCCTAATCCCAGGGCCGGCTGCGGGTCGTGGCGAAGTGGGTGTTGGGGCCGGCCCAGTCGCGGAAAACGTCGTAGTCCTGGCGCAGGCGCTGGCGCATCTCGGAGGCCAGCGCGGCGTCCAGGTCCGCCAGCGTGTCGAAAACCACCTCGTTGCCGAACATGCAGCCCGACGGGGCCAGGCCGGTGTCGTTCTGCCAGGCCAGCGGCCGGTAACATATGACGTTGCGGATGCGGGCGAACTGGCCCAGCAGCGCCGGGTGGTGTTCGAGGTAATAGGCGATGAACTTTTCTTCGTTGCCGGCCGGGCGGTAGTAGCGCACGACGTAGGAGACCGGCGCGGTGCGCGGGCTGGGCTGGCTTTCGCCGGCCACCGGGCTGGGCAGCACCTCGAAGGCCTCGCAGGTGGCGCGGCAGTCGCTGACGGGCAGGCGCGAGAGGTCGCAAAGCCAGTGGCGGAAATCCTCACCAACCGCGGCTTTCTCCAGCGCCGCCTGGTCGGCAAAGCCGAACTCGGCGATCAGCAGCGGTCCTTCGCCGTCGTCCAGGAAAGGATCGTGCGAGGCTTCCGGGGCATAGAGCTCGAGCCCGTTGATGCCGTCAGCGCCACGCAAGGATTCGCCCGGCCCGCTGCGAAACCAGCTCTGCAACGCCGGCCCGTCCGCCGCCGCGCCGAAATAGCTGAGAAAGAGTGAAACCGCCATGTGGATCTACCTGATGCCCATGCGCTTTTGCATAATAGCGGAATAGGCCGCGGCCCGGGTGATGTAGGGAAAATGGCCGCCGCGTTCGAAACTGTGGATTTCGGCGCCGGCGTAGCGCCGGCGAACCTGCAGGCGCAGTGCTGGCGGGATCAGCGGATCGTCATTGCTGTCGATGATCACCACCCGGTCGGAGCCCAAGGGCAACGGCGCCAGGTCGCCCTCGGTCAGCAGCGCCCGCACCCGGGCCTTGAGGTGGTGCCCCGACATGCGGGCGGCCTGGGCGACGAGCACCGCCTTGAGTTCGGCGAACACCGGTTCCGGTTCCGGCCAGGCGGCGACGGACGCCATCATGGCGGCGCGCAGCACCGCGGCCGGCATGGCCGCGACCTGGGCCGGGTCGCCCAGCAGGCCGCGCAACGGCGTGGCGTCGACCAGGGAGTTGCCCACGAATATGGTTTCGACCCGCCCGGGATGGCAGAGCGCCACGGTCTGCGCCAGGTAGCCCCCCAGCGACGATCCCAGCACGTATGCCCGATCCAAGCCGGCCCGGTCCATCAGCGCCACCACGCCGTCGGCCAGCCGCCGCACGTCGGCCACGGCGGGATAGCTCAGCGCCAGCACCCGAAGGCGGCCCGCCAGGGCCCGGATCTGCTGCCAAAAGACCTCGCCGGTGCCCAGCGTGCCGGGCAGCAGCACCAGGGCGGGGGTTGACGCTCGGCTGGGGCCGGCCTCGATGAGGCGCCAGCGCAGCCCCTGCAGAGTGATCGTGCGTTCGGGAAATTCCCGGCGAAAGCCTTCGAGATCGATGATCAACCTCATGTCTCATCTGCTCCTGCATTGCTCGGCCACACAGCCTCGAGCGGCCGGCCCGGCAAACGCCGTTCCAGGGCCTCGATATAGACCGTGATGTCGGGCAGCTCGGGCATGGAGATTCTTATGGCCCCATAAATGGGCTAGAATCAAATCATGAAAGCCATCCTCGTCACCGGCGCCCTGGGCCAGATCGGCAGCGAACTGGTGCCGGCGCTGCGCGGGCGTTACGGCCCGGACAATGTCATCGCCTCCGACCTGCGCATGCCGCCCGATGTCGGCGAGGGGCCCTTCGAGCATGTCGACGTGACCCGCCAGAGCCAGATCTCCGAGGTCGTCAGGCGCTACGACGTGGGCACCATCTATCACCTGGCGGCGCTCTTGTCGGCGCTGGCCGAGGACAAGCCGCAGTTCGCCTGGGACCTCAACATGGGGGGCGTCTACCGGGTGCTGGAGGTGGCGCGGCAATACGGTTGCGCCGTCTTCGTGCCCTCGTCCATCGGCGCCTTCGGGCCCACGACGCCGCGCGACCAGACGCCCCAGGACACCATTCAGCGGCCGAGCACGATCTACGGCGTGACCAAGGTGGCGGCCGAGCTTTTGTGCGACTACTACTTCCTGCGCTTCGGCGTGGACAGCCGCGGCCTCAGGCTGCCCGGCATCATCTCCTACCTGGTACCGCCCGGCGGCGGCACCACCGACTATGCCGTCGACATTTTCCACCAGGCCATCCGCTACCGCCACTACACCTGCTTTCTCGCACCCGACACCCGCCTCGACATGATGTACATGCCCGATACGGTAGCGGCCATCATCGAGCTGATGGAAGCCGGGGCGGCCGGGCTGAGCCACCGCAACGCCTTCAACGTCAGCGCCATGTCGATCACGCCCGCGGAGCTGGCGGCCGAGATCCGCGGCCACATCCCCGATTTCGTGATCGACTACGAGGTCGACCCGGTGCGCCAGGCGATTGCCGATTCCTGGCCGCGCTCGCTGGACACGAGTGTCGCCCGGGCCGACTGGGGATTCGCGCCGAAATACGACCTGGCCGCCATGACGGCCGACATGCTCGAACAACTGGGCCGCCGTCTGAAGCCGGCAAAATGAGCCACGGGAGATCGCCCCATGCCTCATGAACGCCTGGTTGCCGCCCTCGCAGGCGCACTCGACGAACTGGCCGCGAGCGGCGCGCACAAGGGCGCCGAGGACGTCATCGTCGAGGTGCTGCCGGCGGCCGGCGGCCGGGGCCCGCGCTACCGGCTGGAGGGCGACGAACGGCCTTATTTGCGCATGAACGCAAATTCCTACCTGGGGCTGGGTCTCACCGACGAGCTTTGTCAGGCCGACGAAGAAGCCAGCCGGCGCTATGGCGTGGGCCCGGGTGCGGTGCGCTTCATCAGCGGCACCTGGGCGCCGCACGTGGCGCTCGAGAGCGGCCTGGCCGCCTTTCACGACCGGCAAGCGGCGATGATCTTCAGCTCGGCCTACGCCGCCATCGTCGGCGTGCTGGTGCCGCTGATCACCAAGGAGACGATGATCATCTCGGATTCCCTTAACCACAACTCCATCATCAACGCCATGCGTCTGGCGCGGCCCGCCGACAAGCAGGTCTACGGCCACAACCAGATGGCGGAGCTCGAGGCCCTGCTTAGTGACGCCAGCGGCAAACACCGGCGCGCCATCGTCATCAGCGACGGCGTCTTCAGCATGCGCGGCGACACCGCACCCTTGGCCGAGATCATGGCCCTGGCCGAAAAATACGATGCCGGCTTCGCGGAAAACGTGCTGGTGGTGATCGACGATTCCCACGGCGTCGGCGCCTACGGCCCGACCGGCCGCGGTACGGAAGAAGTTGCTGCCGTCCGGGCCGACCTGCTGGTGGCGACGCTGGGAAAGGCGCTCGGCGTCAACGGCGGCTACGTCGCCGCCAGCCCCACCATCGTCGAATACCTGCGCCAGCAATCGCCGCTCTACGTCTATTCCAACCCCATCACGGCCGGCGAGGCGGCGGCCGCCAGCCGGGCCTTGGATATGCTCGACAGCCCGGCCGGGCTCGAGCGCCTGGGCCACCTCAAGGCCATGACCGAGCGCTTCGAGGCGGGGCTCATCGCGCTGGGCTTCGAGACCATCTCCAGCCCGCACCCCATCGTGCCGCTGCTGCTGCGCCACACGGAACGCACCAGCGCGCTGGTGGCGCATTTGCGCCAAAACGGCATCCTGGCCACCGGCCTCAACTACCCGGTGGTGCCCAAGGGCGACCAGACCATCCGCTTCCAGATCTCGGCCGATCATACGCCGCACGATATCGCCGAGGCCCTTGACGTGTTGGGCGGCTTTAGCGGCTAGCAATGGCGGACCGGGACGAGGCCACGGTTTCGCTGCCTGAGCCGGCGCTCACGGGCTTTTGCCGGCAAGTCTTTTCGCACCTCGGGTTGCCGCAGGATGACGCCGCCGTGGTGGCGGATTCGCTCGTCGACGCCGATCTTAGCGGCATCGCCTCGCACGGCCTGGTGCGGCTGCCGATCTACGTCGAGCGCCTGCGGGCCGGCGTCGTGGCGGCGCGGCCGGAGATGCGAATCGAACGTGAGGGGCCCGCCACGGCGGTGCTCGACGGCGGCAACGGCATGGGCCAGGTGGTCAGCCGGCGCGCCATGGAGATCGCCATCGAGAAGGGCCGCGAGCAGCCGGCTTTCGTTTCGGTGGGCGGCAGCAATCACAACGGGGCGCTGGGCTACTGGGCGGCCCAGGCCGTGGCGCACGACTGCATCGGCATCGCCTTCACCATCGGCGGCATCAACCACATGGCGCCCTGGGGCGGCGCCGAAGCCATGCTCGGCAACAACCCCTTCGCCATTGCCCTGCCGGCCGGCGAAGAGGCGCCGGTGGTGCTCGACATGGCTTGTTCCGTGGCGGCCCGGGGCAAGGTCAACGTCGCCGCCGACCGCGGCGAGGCCATTCCCGAAGGCTGGTGCCTGGGGCCCGACGGCCTGCCCACCACCGATCCTCTGACGGCCTTGCAGGGCTTCGTGCTGCCGCTGGCGGGCCACAAGGGCTATGCCATGACGGTGGCGTTTGGGCTGCTCTCGAGCATGCTTTCGGGTGCCGCGTTTGGATCCGAGGTGACACACCTTTATGACGATCTCGACAACCCGCAGAACGTGGGCCACCTCTTCGGCGTGCTGCCCGTGGCGGCCTTTGAAGACCTGGCGGTCTACCGCCGGCGCATGCAGAAGGCGATCAAAGAGATCCGCGGCCTGCGCCGGGCGCCCGGGGTCGAGCGAATCTATCTGCCGGGCGAGCGCGAGCGCTTGTTGCGGGCCGAACGCCGGCAAAGCGGCGTGCCGCTGGCCCGCGGCACGGTCGCCGGGCTGCGCCGAGTGGCCGACGAGCTGGGGGTAGATCCGCTCTAAGCCGCGGCCACGCGGGGCCGCATCCAACCCCAGGCGGCGGCGATCAGCACCAAGCCCAGCGCCGCGCCCAGGCCGAGGCGCTGGTTGGCCAGGCTGGCCGAGGCCGCCTCCAGACGGCTCGCCCGGGCCTGTGCTTGGGCCAGGGCCGCCTTGTGCTCCTTGGCCTGGCGCTGCGCCGCAGCCAGAGCCGTCTCGGCGGCGTCCGCCCGAGCCCGGGCTTTTCCCAGCTCGGCGACCAGGGTCTGGCGTTTGCTGGCGGCCTGGGACAGTTTGCCGCCCAGTGCCTTCAGTTCCAGGCGGCTTTTGTCGTAGGCGCTTTGCAGGCCGGCGATGATGCCCTCGCGGCTGCCGAGCTCGGTGCGCAGCGTCTCCAGGGCCGAGGCTTTTTCGAGCAACTGGTCATGGACGTCGCCGGCCACGGCGTCGAGCTTTTCAATCTGCCGGCGCAGCGAGGCGATCATGCCATCCTTCTGCTCCAGTTCACCGGCGCTTTGGGCTTCGGCAGCGGTTTTGGCCTGCTCCCGGGTGGCCACTTGTCGGTGCAGATCGTCGGTCTCGGCGCGTTCTCCGGCCAGGCTTTTCCGCAAGCCCGCGATGACGCCGTCGCGCCCCAAAAGCGCCGCCTGAAGTCCGGTCAGCAGCCCGTCTTTCTCTCCCAGTTTCGACTTCAGCCCCGCCAGCAAACCGTCTTTTGCTGACAACTGGCTTTGCAAGCCGGCCAGCAGGCCGTCCTTTCGGCTCAGCGCCGCCTGCAAATCCGAGAGCAAGCCGCCGCGCCGGTTGAGCTGGGCCTCGAGGCTGTCGATAAGGCCGGATTGCCGGCCGACGGTCTTTTTGAGACCGCCGATGGTGCCCTTACGAGAGGTCAGGTCGTTCTCGAGCCCCGAAATACGACCGTCCTTTTGCCTCAGTTGATCGAGCAGGGCCTGGATCTGCCTGCCGAGTTGGTCCTCCTGCCGGCTGCCCTGCTGGCCGCCCTGCAGCAATTGCTGCAGCAGTTTGGACTGGGCCTGGGCCGGCCCGCTGGCCAGCGCCAGGCTTGCCAAAACCAGGGCCGCAACGAAACCCTTTGCCTGCATCATGGCCGCTTCTCCCGTTGTGCACCTTGGCAGCCGCAATGGTATCACCGGCTGAGAAATCCGATCCAGAGCAAGGCCATGGAACAACGGGATTCCAACAACCGGGCTATTTGCGGCGCTAAGTTGCGGGGCTCTCGAGGCAGGCCAGGGAAGCTTTCGATGGGCCCTGGATTGATCTTACTGCGAGGCGATTTTCTTTTTGAAATCAATTTCTTAGCTAATTGGTGGCAGTGTCCCGGGGGGACAAGGCTTTCAACCGGCCTGTGGAGCCGCTATCATCTATTTTGCGTGCCGCTGCAGGCGTTGCGCAAGCTGCCGGTCTGCTGCCCCGAGGCGAGCCCTGGCTCGACTGCGGCGGCCCCTCAGGAAGTCGCGATGGCCGATACTTCAGAGATGGACGATGCCACGATTGTCGACAGCGGTCCGGCCGTCGTCCATCGTAGCTCCGATGAGGAGATTCCCGACAAGCTGGGACGGCACAACATCCTCGAGATCGTCGGCACCGGCGCCATGGGGGTGGTTTACCGCGGCTTCGACGAAATCATCGAGCGTTTCGTCGCCATCAAGGTGATCCGCCACGACATCGTCGCCAAGCTCGGCGCCCACGACACCCTGGAGCGCTTCAAGACCGAGGCCAAGGCGGTGGGCCGGCTGTCGCATCCCAACATCGCCACCATCTTCGAATACGGCAGCGAGGAGGGGCAGGACTTCATCGTCATGGAGTTCGTCGACGGCGATTCCCTGGCCGCCGAAGTGGGCAACACCACGCGCCCCCTGGCCAGCAAGATCCGCATCATTTCGCAGACCCTGGACGCCCTGGCCCACGCCCACAACATCGGTGTCGTGCATCGCGACATCAAGCCGGCCAACATCCTGCTTTCAGCGCTGGGCGACGTGAAGCTGACGGATTTCGGCATCTCGCTGATCGAAAGCGCCGATAGCGAGGAGCCCGAGGCGGTGCTGGGTACGCCGCGCTACATGTCGCCCGAACAGATCAACGGCAAGGCCGTCGATCACCGCTCCGACATCTTTTCCCTGGGCAGCGTGTTCTACGAACTGCTGACCGGCAACAAGGCGTTCAGCGGCTCGACGACACAGGAAATCATCCAGAACGTGCTGCACAGCGAGCCGCCGCCACCCCATTCGGTCGACCACACCCTGCCCCAGGAACTCGACGCCATCATCGCCAAATCCCTGGCCCGGGATCCCGCCGAACGCTACCAGAGCGCCGCCCACTTGCAGCAGGCAGTGGGCGAGTTTCTCGATACGCCGACCACCTCGCACAAGGCCAGTACGGTGCTGGAACGGCGGCTCTACAAGGATGGTGAGGTCATCTTCGAGGAAGGCAGCGAAGGCCGCGAGGCCTATATCGTCGACGAGGGCACCGTCGAGATCGCCAAGGAACAGGACGGCGAGCGCGTGGTGCTGGGTACCATCGGCAAGCAAAACCTGTTCGGCGAGATGGCGGTCATCGAGCACACCACCCGGATGGCTGCCGCCGTGGCGCGGGGCGACACCACCGTGATGGTGGTGCGGGATCACGATTTTCTCGATCGTTACGAATATTCCGACCCGGTCATCCGCTCCATGCTGAGCTCGCTGGTGCGCAACCTGCGCACGGCCAGCGACCAGCTCGCCTACGAACGCGCCAAACCCGGCAAAACCGCCCCGGTCAACGACGGGGACCCCGAAGAAACCTAACGCCGCCCCGGTTTCATTTCCGGCCCGCCCTGGCTGTAATCGCCGAAGGGGCCGTCGCGTTCGGCCACGGCGCCTTGTACGCCGTGCTCGAAGGCACTATCGACGAAGCCGCGGCCCTCGGGCGTGTTGCGCATGATGCCGTCGAGGATGGGCCCCATGTACTGGGTGGTCTGCAGGCCCATGTTGTCGAAGGCCTGGTTGACCACCAGCTTCATGGCCATGAGCTGGGTGGTCGGGATCTTGGCCAGGCGCCCGGCCCACTCGGCAACCCGCTGGTCGAGCTCGTCGGCCGGGCAGGAATCGTTGATCAGGCCGATCTCGGCGGCTTCCCGGCCGCTGACGCTGTCGCCCGTCAGCGCGTACTGCTTGGCCTTGGTCAGACCCAGACGGTAGATCCACATGCCGGTCAGGTGGCAGCCCCAGACCCGGGCATAGGGTGTGCCCAGGCGGGCGTCGTCGGCGGCCACCACGATGTCGGCACAGAGCGCCATCTCGGAGCCGCCGCCGACGCACCAGCCGTGGATCTTGCAGATCACCGGCTTGGGGTTGCGCCAGATCGACATGAACTTGGGCACCGGGCCGGTGAAGGGGCTGGTCATGGCCATGACGTCGAGGCCGGGATCGTAGTCCTCGGGATTTAGCGCCACACCCATGTCTTTGTACTGCTCCAGATTGCCGGAAAAATCGAAGCCGGCGCAGAACGTCGAACCGGCGCCCTGCAGCACCACTACGCGGACCTCGGCATCCTTGCTGGCCCGCGCCATGACGGCTTCGAGCTCGTCCGGCATGGGCGGCCGGATGGTGTTGTACTTCTGCGGCAGGTTGAGGGTGACGGTGGCGATCGGGCCCTCGATCTCGTAAAGCAGGGTCTCGTAGCTCATGGCCGGCTCCGTTGCTGATCACTGATGCGGGGCGTCCGCGTTCAAAACCACCAGACACCGAATGGACGGACGATGCAATGTGAGGCCTCTGGCGGCTGGGCGACGGCCTTCTCACCATCAAGGACCCCGAGGTGGTGCGTGCGCTGGGCTACCCTCCTTTGGGCGCTTTTCCCGCTGAATCCCACCTCGCTCCGTTGCCAGGACGAGGATTGGCGGCAAACCGTGCCATGCCGGCGAGCCGACCGCCCAAGTGGCCTTCGTTGAATCGGATGGGGTTGATACAGTAGTATTGTTGCCAGGGTTTCCTAGGGGTAACCAAACTTGGTCAGTGGTATTGACGGACACAAAGAGTTCAGGGAGAAGGAAAACCAATGAAATCACGCAAATACGGTTGTAGACAGATTGCCGGCGGCATCTTGGCAGTGGCCGTCCCCTTGTTTTTGTTTGGCCAATCGGCTGCCGCTCAGGAGGAAATCGTCATCGGCGCGACGATCGCCCAATCGGGACGACTGATGGGCATCGTTCGCCCCTTTCCCAAGCTGGGCGAAGCCTGGGCCAAGAGCATCAATGCCCGCGGCGGCATCAAATTGAGCAAGCTCGGCAAGTCCTTGCCGGTGCGCTTCGTGCTCTACGACGATCAATCCAAGCCGCCCACCGCGCTCAAGTTCTACGAGCGCCTGGCCACTGTCGACAAAGTGCATGTCTTCATGGGGCCGTTTTCCAGCTTCGTGACGAACGCCGCACTGCAGGCGACGGCCACCCACAAGATCCCCTTCTTCATGGTGGAATCCAACGATTCGGTAATGTTCGACAAGCCCAACGCCTGGCGCACCGCGGGCCTGGGGCCGGCCGCCTGGGAGCACCGGCGTATCGTCGACCTCTACAAGGCCAAAGGGGGCGTCAAGAGCTTCGCGCTGGTATCGCGCGACAACCTGCACGAAAATCAGGCCTTGCAGGGCTTTGCCGACGCCGTGAAAAAGGCCGGCATGAAGGTCGTCTACCAAAACAACATTCCCAAGGACACCAAGGATTTCTCGTCGACCATCCTGGCCATAAAGGGGGCCAAGGCCGACGCCGTGTTCGTCGAGAACATCGCACCGCCCTGGACCATCGCCTTCCTCAAGCAGGCTCGCGAGCAGGGCCTGAATCCCAGGGAGTTCATCGTCGGCCACATGCCGATCCCGGTGATCAAGGCAATGGGCGGCTGGTCGGAGAACGTCGTCAGCTCGTCCTACGTCTTCGATGGCGACACGGCCGACCACAAGGAACTCGAGGCGCTCTGCAAGGCGGCCGGATTCCAGTGCTGGCAGTACCCCGAGGCGGGCATCCGCTACAACACCTACAAGCGGCTGGCGGATTCCCTAGAGCGCGCCGGCAGCCTCGACCGCGAGGCCATTCGCAAGGCCATGTGGGCGACCAACCTGCCGCTCTTCGGTGGCGAGGTGGTGGTCAAGCACGATCAGCGGGGCTATGGCTCGTTGTACGCCTGGCCGATCCAGATCAGGGGCGGCAAACCCGTCTCGCTGTGGCCGCTGAGCGCCGGCACTGGCAAGCATCGGCCGAAGAACCCGTAAGATTCCAAGACCCTTGGTCGGTATGCGTATGAGACCATAAGGCAGTGGACTGGAGATGGACGCGGCCATACTGGCCCAGCTGATCATCAACGGGATTCTCCTGGGCGGGGTCTATACCCTGGCGGCCTTCGGCCTCTCCTTGATCTTCGGCGTGAGCGGGATACTCAATCTCGCTCACGGCGAATTTCTCATGGTCTCGGGGTTCGTCATCTTCCTGGCCTTCGACACCTTCGGG
This sequence comes from Alphaproteobacteria bacterium, assembly GCA_030740435.1. Lineage (NCBI taxonomy): Bacteria > Pseudomonadati > Pseudomonadota > Alphaproteobacteria > Alphaproteobacteria bacterium. The sequence goes on from JASLXG010000225.1 coordinate 13,957, forward strand.
ATCGATCCCTTTGTGCTGGTGATATTGATCGCGCCGCTGTTTTTCTTCGTCGGCTACGCCTTCGAAAAGGTCCTGATCAAGCCGCTGGTTCTGCGCAAGGAGCACGTGCGCTTGGCCTCGGCCACCCTGGTGACGCTGGGGGCGGCCCTGATGATCGAGGACGTGTTCGCCTTCCTCTCCCAGGGCACGGTGTTCGAGAAAAGCATCGATCTCTACATTCCCAGCATCGTCTGGGGGGAGCTCTACCTGCCCAGCCTCAAGCTCGTCGTCTTCGGCCTGGTGGTGGCGCTGATCGTCGCGCTGGTGCTCTTTCTCAAATACACCTATCTCGGACTGGCGGTGCAGGCGGTCTCGCAGAACCGAGGAGGCGCACTGCTGAGCGGCATCGACCCGGTGCGCATCAACGCCATCGCCTTCGGCATCGGCACCATGCTGGCTGCCGTCGCCGGGGGCTTCGAGGTGATCCACTCCTTCATCGCACCAAACATCGGCCTGCCGCTGACCTTGAAGTACCTGGTCATCGTCGTCATGGGCGGGCTGGGCAGCTTCGTCGGCGTCGCCGTGGGCGGCGTCATCGTCGGCTTCGCGGAATCGTTCGTGGGCTTCTTCAACCCGGCCTGGGGGCAGACCATGGCCTATCTGCTGCTGGTCGCGGTGCTGGTGATCCGGCCCAGCGGCTTGTTCGGAAAGAGCGAGACATGAGGCGGTCCCACGTTCTCCTGGCGCTCCTGCTGCTGGTCTTTCTGCTGCTCCCCGCGCTGTCGTTCGAAGCCCGGAACTATTACCTGCAGATCGTCATCTTCACCTTCATGAGCGTCGTCATCGCCACCAGCTACGACATCGTCGGCGGCCACATGGGCTACATCAATCTCGGCCACATCACCTTCTTCGCGGTCGGCGCCTATGCCTTCGGCGTGCTCTTCAACCAGGACTTCGCGCTGGTTCCGGCGCTCATAGGCGCGACGCTCTGCGTCGTCGCCTTCGCCGCTCTCATGAGCTATCCCTTCTTCCGCCTGCGGGCGCACTATTTTGCCCTCGCCAGCTTCGGCTTGGTCAAGCTGATGGAGCACGTGACCATCAATCTGAGCTGGCTCACCGGCGGCTCCAACGGCCTCAAGATCGAAGGCGCCGACCGCACCACGCCGGTCTACTACATCTGCCTGGCCACCGTCGTTCTGGTCATGCTCTGCCACTGGGCGCTGGGGCGCTCGAAGCTGGGGCTGGCCATGAAGACGATCCGCGAGGACGAGGAGGTGGCGCGGGACTTCGGCGTGCCCACCTTCCGCACCAAGGCCAAGGCGCTAATCATCAGCAGCCTGTTTCCCGGTTTTCTCGGCGGCGTCTACACCTGGTACATCAATTACATCATCCCCGATGACATCTTCAGCCTGGAGCGCGCCCTGACCCCCATCGCCATGGCGCTCTTGGGTGGCTCGGGCCTGCTGGTGGGGCCGGTGGTGGGTGCCGTCTTTTTGACTGCCACCGAAGAGGTGATCTGGACCACCTTCGAGCACCTGCATGGGGCCATGCTGGGGCTGGTGATCATCCTGGTCGGGCTGTTCATGCCGGGCGGGCTGGCCCGCCTGGCTCCGGTCGAGCGCTTCCTCGGCCTGCTCGGCTGGCGGGAGGAGGACAAGTGAGCCCGCCCCTGCTGGAGGTACGCGAGGTCAGCATGAGCTTCGGCGCGCTGCGGGCGCTCGACAGCGTCGGCTTCGAGGTGGCCGAGGGCATGATCACCGGCATCATCGGGCCCAACGGCGCCGGCAAGACGACGCTTTTCAATGTGCTGGCGGGCAAGTACCGGCCGACCACCGGCCAGGTGACCTTCCTGGGCAACGACATCACCGGTTTCCGCCCCGACCGCATCTGCAAGATGGGCATTTCGCGCACCTACCAGAGTGCCCGGCCCTTCCCCGGCCTCTCGGTGGCCAACAATGTCAGGGTGGCGCTGCTCTACGGCCGCGCTGATGACGGCGACGGAGGCGCCGGCACCGGCCGGCGCAGTGCCGAGGAAGAGATCGGCGAGATACTCGACTTCGTCGAGCTCGAGCACCAGGCCGCCAAGCGGGGCGAGGAACTGATCCCCATCGAACGCAAGCGACTCGAGCTGGCCCGGGCGCTGGCCACGGAGCCCCGACTGCTGCTGCTCGACGAACTGGTCGCGGGACTGACGCCGGCCGAGACCACCGAGATGATGGCGACCATCCGCACCATCCGTGAGCGTGGTGTCACGATCCTGCTCATAGAGCACGTCATGAAGGCGGTGATGGGGCTCTCGGAGAACATCATCGTGCTGCATCACGGCGAAATGATCGCCCAAGGCGACCCCGAGGCGGTAGCGCGCGACGAAAGCGTAATCGCCGCCTATCTCGGCTCCCAACACGAGGTTTGAGGCCCTTGCTCGAGCTCGAACGCATCTCCGTCTTCTATGGTGACGTCCAGGTCATCTTCGAGCTCTCGCTCAGCGTCGGCGCCGGCGAGATCGTGACGCTGATCGGCTCCAACGGTGCCGGCAAGACGACCACCGTCAATGCGGTCAGCGGCATCGTGCGGCCGGCCTCGGGCGACATCCGTTTCGAGGGCGCCTCCATCGTAGAGACGCCGGCCCACCGGCTGGTGGAGATGGGGCTGGTGCAGGTACCGGAAGGGCGCCTCCTGTTTCCCACTCTCACGGTGCGGGAGAACCTTAAGTTGGGCGCTTATTCCCGCGTCAGCCGCAAGATCTTTGAGAGCAAACTGGAGTGGGTCTTCGAACTCTTCCCGCGGTTGCGGGAGCGGTCGATGCAGCAGGCCCGCACCATGTCCGGGGGCGAACAGCAGATGCTCGCCATCGGTCGCGGTCTGATGTCGTCGCCCAAGCTGCTGATCCTGGACGAACCCTCGATCGGCTTGGCGCCACTCCTCGTCGAGGAGATGTTCCGGGTAATCCGTGAAATAAGCGCGAACGGCGTGGCGATCTTGCTCATCGAGCAGAATGCTATCCAGGCGCTGCGCGCCTCGCACCGTGGTTACGTGCTTGAACACGGGCATCTCGCGCACCAAGGGGCGGCCGGAACGCTCCTCGAGAACGATGAGATCAGGACGGCCTACCTGGGCATTTGAACTGGCCCTCAGACCCCCAGATAGCGGTGCTGCACGTCCTCGTTGGCGGCCAGCTCGGCGGAGCTCCCGGTCCACACCACGCGGCCTTTTTCGATGATGACGTGGCGTTGGGCGATGCGGGTCAGCGCTTCGACGTTCTTGTCGATGACCAGGATCGACTGACCGCTGGCCTTGAGGTTTTCCAGGCAGTGCCAGATCTCGGCCCGGACCAGCGGCGCCAGGCCCTCGGTGGCCTCGTCGAGAATAAGGAGCGTCGGGTTGGTCATCAGCGCCCGGCCGATGGCCAGCATCTGCTGTTCGCCGCCGGAAAGCGTGTCGCCCAGGCTGTGGGCGCGCTCGGCCAGGCGGGGGAAGAGCTCGAATACCCGGGGCAGGGTCCAGGGCTCGGGCCGGCCGGTGCGGTTGGCGGCAGTGGCCACCAGGTTCTCGCGCACCGAGAGGTTGGGAAAGATCTGCCGGCCCTCGGGTACCAGGCCGATGCCGAGCTGGGCGATGCGGTAGGGCGCCAGCGCCGTGATGTCGTGGCCCTCAAAGCGGATGGCGCCGGCGCTGGCCGGCGTCAGGCCGAGGATCGAACGCACCGTCGTGGTCTTGCCCATGCCGTTGCGGCCCATCAGGGTCACGACTTCGCCGGCGCCGACTTCGAGGCTCATGCCGAACAGCACCTGGCTTTGGCCGTAGAAGGTGTCGATGGCGGCGAGGCTGAGCATCAGGTTCCCTCGCCTTCGCCGAGATAGGCCTGGCGCACCTCGGCGTTGGCGCGGATCTGGTCCGGCGCTCCGGTGGCGATGGGGCGGCCGTAGACCAGCACCGTGATGCGGTCGGCCAGCGCAAACACGGCATCCATGTCGTGCTCGATCAGCAGGATGGTCAACTCGCCCTTGAAGCCGCGCAGCATCTCCACCATGCGGCCCGATTCCTCCACCCCCATGCCGGCCATGGGCTCGTCCAGCAGCAGCATCCTTGGCTCGGTGGCCAGCGCCATGGCGATCTCGAGCTGGCGGTGTTCGCCGTGGCTGAGGTTGGCGGCAATGACCTCGGCGCGGTCCAAGAGCCCGACACTCGCCAGGGCCGTCCGGGCCGGCGCCTGCAGGGCGGGATCGGAACGCGCGTCGCGCCAGAAGCGAAACGAGTGGCCGTCGTGGGCCTGCACCGCCAGCATCACGTTTTGCAGTGTGGTGAAGTCGAGAAAGACGCTGGTGATCTGGAACGAGCGCGCCAGGCCGAGGTGCGAACGGGCATGGACCGGCAGGTTGGTAATGGTGCGGCCGGCGAACTGGATGGTGCCGGAATCCGATCTCAGCGCCCCGTTCAACTGGTTGATGAGGGTGGTCTTGCCGGCGCCATTGGGGCCGATCACGGCGTGGATCTCGCCCGGCAGCACGTCGAGGCTGATCTCGTCGGTGGCCACCAGACCGCCGAAGCGCTTGGTCAGGGCCGTCACCTCGAGGATGGGCTCAGTCACCGGCCGCCTCCCCCGTTGCCGCCTGGCGCCCTGGCCGTATCTCGAAAAGGCCGTCGATGCCCTTGCGCGCGAACAGCACCACCAGCACCAGGAAGGGCCCGAAGACCAGGTGCCAGTGCTCCATCAGGCCCGGCATTTCGGAGAGAAATTCGGCCAGCAGCAGATAGACGGCGGTGCCGGCGACGGGGCCGAAAATGCTGCCCATGCCGCCCAGCACGACCATGAAGATGAGCTCGCCCGAGCGCGTCCAAAAGAGCATGTCGGGGGAGACGTACATCTCGAAGTTGGCTTCCAGCACCCCGGCCAGGCCGCAGCCCATGCCCGAGATGACGAAACAGGCAAGCTTGTAGCGATAGCTGGGAAAGCCGATGGCCTGCATGCGCGGCTCGTTCGACTTGGCGCCCCTGACCACCATGCCGAAGCGCGAATTGACGATCTTGTAGGTGATGAATAGTGCGAGCAGCATGAAGCCGAAGGCGATGAAATAGAAGGTCTGGTTGTCGGAGATGTCGAACTGCCAGCCGCCGATGGCGAACTCGCTGCGCTGGTCCAGCGGCAGGCCGTCGTCGGAGCCGTACTCCTCGGCGCTGACCGAGAGGAAATAGATCATCTGGGCAAACGCCAAGGTGATCATGATGAAGTAGACGCCGCGGGTGCGCAGGCAGATGGCGCCGAAGATCAGCGCCACCAGGCCCGAGGTCGCCAGTGCCAGGGGCCAGTGCAGCCAACCGGAATAGATCTCGTAGTAGCTGAGGATGCCCATGGTGTAGCCGCCGATGCCGATGTAGGCGGCATGGCCGAAGCTGACCATGCCGCCAAAGCCCAGAATCAAATTCAGGCTGATGGCGGCGATCGACCAGATCATGATGCGGATGAAGATTTCCAGCAGATAGGGCTGGCCCACCAGCGGCCCGATCCAGGGCATCAGCGCGAACAGGGTCAGCACCACCGCGGCGAAAATGCCGCGCGGCGTTCGCAGGATGGCGAGCCCCACGGCCTAGCGCCCCCGGGGCGGAAACAGGCCCTGCGGCCTGACCGCCAGGATTGCCGCCATGAGGATGTAGATGAGCATGGCCGAAAGCGCCGGTCCGGCCGATTCGGCGTGCACCGGTGGCAAGAACTGCAACAGCAGCACGTCCAGGTACGAACGCCCCAGGGTGTCGATGACGCCGGCGATGATGGCGCCGATGAAGGCCCCGCGGATCGAGCCGATGCCGCCGATGACGATGACCACCAGGGCCAGGATCAGCACCCCCTCGCCCATACCGCTGGTGGCGCTGTGGATCGGCGTATTCAGCATGCCGGCCAGTCCGGCCAGCGCCGCACCCAGACCAAAGACCAGGCTGAACAGCAGCTTGATGTTGACGCCCAGCGCGCCCACCATCTCGCGGTTCGAGGCACCGGCCCGGATCAGCATGCCGATGCGGGTGCGCCCGACCAGTAGATAAAGCCCCAGGCCGACCGCCAGCCCGGTGACGATGATGGCGATGCGGTAGCTCGAATATTCCATGCCGAAACCCAGCGGCACGGCGTGGGTGAAGCCGGCCGGGGTAGGGATGGCGATGCCGTCGAGGGGCCAGATTACCTGCACGATCTGATTGAAAAAAAGAATGATGCCGAAGGTCGCCAGCACCTGATCCAGATGGTCGCGCGAATAGAGCGTACGCAGTGCCACCACCTCGATGACGATACCCAGCAGCAGCGTCGCCGGCAGGCCGACCAGCATGCCGATGAAGAAGGATCCGGTGCGCACCGTGAGGTCGGCGCAGAAATAGGCTCCCATCATATAGAGCGAGCCGTGCGCCAGATTGACGAAGTCCATGATGCCGAAGACCAGGGTCAGGCCGGCGGCGATCAGGAATAGAAGGATGCCGAGTTGCAAGCCGTTGAGACACTGCTCGGCGAACAGGATCCAGTTCATGATGGCAATACGGGCAGAGGGTGATCGTTCAGGCGGCCCTGGACGACAAAGCGGGGGTGCCGGTGCACCCCCGCCCCGTCTTCGTGGACCTCAGCGTCCTACATCTTGCATTGGCTGGCGTAGGGATCCTGGTGATCCTTCAGCACCACGCCGCGCACCGACGTGGTCCAGTTGCCGTCGCTGTCCGTGACCACCTCACGCGAATAGAAGTTCTGGATCGGGAAGTGGTTGTTGCCCATGCGGAACTTGCCGCGCACGGAGGGGAAATCCACCTTCTCGAGGGCTGCCCGCAGGCCGTCCATGTCCTTCAGATTGCCGTTCACGGCCTCCACCGCCGACTTGATGTAGTAGATGGTGTCGTAGGCCTGGGCGGCATAGAAGGAGGGATAGCGGCCGTATTTCTTGCGGAAGCTGGAGACGAACTTCTTGTTCTGGGGATTGTCCAGATCCTGGACCCAGAACTGCGTCATCTTGGTGCCCAGCACGCCCGTCATTTTCGCCTTTTGCAGCCTGGGCAGCGCGATGGCATCCAGGGTGTAGACCGAATAAAGCGGGATCTTGCCGTTCAATCCGGCTTCCTGGTACTGCTTGAGGAAGGCTGGGCCGTGCTTGCCGGGATAGAAGATGAAGACGGCGTCGGGCTTGGCCGCCTTGACCTTCGAAAGCTCGGCCGACCAATCGATCTGGCCCGGCCACTTGGTCATGTCCTTGCCCACGACCTTGCCCTTGAAGGTGCGCTCGACGCCGGCTGCCATGTTCTTGCCGGCGGCATAATTGGGCGACATGATATATAGCGTCTTGATGCCATTCTGGTTCAGCACCTCGCCCAGCGCCATCGGCGTCTGGTCGTTCTGCCAGGCAATATTGAAGAAGTTCTTGTGGCAGCGTTTGCCGGCCATCGGCGAGGGCCCGGCGTTGGAGGAGATGATGATCTTGCCGGCACTGGTCACGGTGTTGACCGAGGCCAGCAGCACGTGCGACCAGATGTAGCCGGTCATGATGTCGACGTTGTCGCTCTTGACCAGTTTTTCGGTCTTCTGTTTGCCCTTTTGCGGATTGAATTCGTCGTCGGCGTAGATCAGTTCCGCCTTCAAGGGCCCCATCTTGTGGCCGATCTGGTCCATGGCCAGGTCGTAGGCGTCCTTGAAGTCGCGGCCGATGATGGCGGCCGGCGTGCTCAAGGTCATGAGAACGCCGATCTTGATGGTGCCTTGAGCCAGCGCCGGGGCCGCCGTGGCCGCCAGCGCCAGGGCCGACACGAGCCCGATGATACGCTTTTTCATAACCCTCTACCTCCCAATGGCTTGCCGCCCTACCCGTGTGAGCGGGGGGCTCCGATGTTGACAGAGGATAGCCCGCATGGCGGTTCAAAATCCATCGATTTCCGGTTGCGAGAAGGGCGGTGCGCCTGTGCGACTGGTTTTGTCGGTTACTGCCCGTTCATGTTAATCCTTCACTCACCTTTCGCCGCTATCTCTGCGGGCATCCTCGAAAAGGCAAACCGGCGGCAACGGCGGGGCGCAAAGTTTCGGGCCCTGGGCGTCAGGCACGCCTTCGCAAGACGCCGCCAGGGTGGCCGGACTGCCGAAAGGAGAAAGAGCGTGTTGTTTCGTTTCCCTCTCATCGCGGCCATCGCGGCCGCCTTTTTCATGTTCGCGGCGGCCGTCCAGGCGCGCGCCGACGTCGAGACCCCGGTCGTGCTGCAGGCCGTGACCCGGTGAGAAATGCGGGTTAAGTTCAATCTGCTGGCCGACCGCTGGCGCGTCAGCCGCCGGCTGGGCAAGCGCCAGAAGATCTTCAGCGTCGGCGTCAAGAACTACAATCTGCGCGACCGTGACGGCCTGGCGGAAAAGCGTACGCCCTACCTCTTTCGCGGCAACGGCGGGCCGAAATGCCGGGTCTATACGCTGGCCGGCAACAGCGACCTGGCGAAGTTGCTGAACTGAAGACCCTCTCAGAGCCCCAATTCCCGGAGAATCCCGGCGATGGCGGCGACGCCGACGGCACCGCTGCCCTTGAGGCGGCGGGCGTTGGCGGCCTCGATGCCGCCCAGCGCATAGACCGGCAGCCTGGCGGCCCGGGTGATGGCGGCGAAACGCACGGCGCCGAGGTGCCGCCGTTCGGGATGGCTGGCAGTGGCGAACAGCGGCGACAGCAAGGCCGCCTGGGCGCCTGCATTGGCCGCCTTATGTAACGCCGGCAACGAATGCGCCGCCGCCGTCACCAGCCAGCCGGGGCGGGCCCGGCGCCAACGCCCGGCCTGGCCGGCCAGGGATTCGGGGAGGTGCAGGCCGGCGGCGCCGACCCGGGCCGCCAGGGCGCCGTCGCCGGCCACCAGCAGGCTCACGCCGCGCGGCCGGCAGATGGCCACCAGCTCACGGGCCAGCTTCTCGCGCCCGGGCTGGCCGTAATGCCTCAGCACCAGCGCCGTGCCCCGCGGCAGCCGGGCGGCGGCGGCCCGGGGGTCGGCAAGCCTGACCGCGTCGCTCAACAAGACGAGCGGCGGCAGGCCCGGCGGGGCTGCCGAATTGAGGTGCAGGGCGAGCTTTGCTAGGGTCATCGCGCCATCGTTTTGGAATGATGACCCTGCCATGACCGTGACCGCACCGCAATCCGACGCTACCCTCGACGTCGCCGCCAACCTGGCCCAGGTGGAGAGACACATCATCGAGGCCGCCGAGGCGGCCGGCCGCGAGGCCGGCGAGATCGGCCTGGTGGCTATTTCCAAGACCCACGAGGCGGCGCGCATCCGCCCGGCCCTGGCCGCCGGCCAGCGCCGCTTCGGCGAAAACCGGGTGCAGGAGGCGGCCGCCAAGTGGCCGGCCTTGCGCGAAGAATGGCCCGACCTGGTGCTGCACCTGGTCGGCCCCTTGCAGACCAACAAGGCACGCCAGGCGGTCGAGCTCTTCGACCTCATCGAGACCGTCGACCGGCCCAAGCTGGCGCGGGTGCTGGCCCGCGAGATGGAGCGTAGCGGGCGCCGGCCCGATTGCCTGATCGAGGTCAACGTGGGCCAAGAGCCGCAAAAGGCCGGCGTCGTGCCGCACCTGCTCGAGGCCTTCATCAAGGAATGCCGCGAGAGCTACCAACTGCCGCTGGCCGGTCTGATGTGCATCCCGCCCATCGATCAGGAACCGGCGCCCTATTTTGCGCTGCTGGCCAAGCTGGCGGCGGAGAACGGCCTGGCCGCCGTGAGCATGGGCATGAGCGCCGATTACCAGATCGCCATCGAGTTCGGCGCCACTCTGGTGCGCGTCGGCACCGCCATCTTCGGCCCCCGTCAGCCCTATCCGCGGTCCTAGCCCGCTGGTTTCTAGGGTGGATGGCATGGAAAGGCTGAGCAGCGAAATCGTCGCCGAGGGGTTCTTTTTTCTCGAAGGGCCGCGCTGGCATGAAGGGCGGCTGTGGTTCTCCGACATGATGGGCGGCGTGGTTTATGCCCTGGATGGCGAAGGCCGGTCCGAGGCCATCGTGGCCGTGCCCGAGCGGCCCTCGGGGCTCGGTTTCCTGCCCGACGGCACGCCCTTGGTGGTCTCCATGCGCGATCGCTGCCTCTATCGTATCGAAGCCGGCGCCTTGGCGCTGCATGCCGATCTCTCCGATCTGGCGGCCGGCGATACCAATGACATGGTGGTCGACGCCCAGGGCCGTGCCTACATTGGCAACATGGGCTTCGATTATTGGCAGGACCCCGATGCCTTCGTGCCCAGCACGGTCATCGCCGTCGAGCCCGACGGCGCGGCCCGCATTGCCGCGGACGGTTTCGATTTTCTCAACGGCATGGCAATCGATAGCAATACCGGGCGTCTGATCGTCGCCGAATCCTACGGCAAGCGACTCAAGGCGCTGGACATCGAGGCCGACGGTAGGCTCGCCAACCCGTGCACTTTCGCCGACTTGGGCGACCACACACCTGACGGTATCTGCCTTGATGCCGAAGGTGCGGTCTGGGTCGCCGCCTACCTGCAAGGCGTCTTTCTGCGGGTCCAGGAAGGCGGCGCCATCAGCTGCCTGGTCACCCCGACGGCTCGGCGCGCCGTGGCCTGCCAGCTTGGCGGCGACGACGGCCGCACGCTTTATTGCCTGACGTCCTCGGGCGGTTCGGAGCGCCGCCGGGCGGCCGAAAAGGGTGGCCGCGTCGAGAGTCTGCGTGTTGCGGTGCCCGGGGCGGGCTCGCCTTAAGCGCTTTCCCGCCTCTCGGCGATCACGCCGAGCAGGGCGTCGAGCCCGACCAGGTAGGAGTTCGCCCCCAGCCCGGCCACCACGCCGACCGCCTCACCCGAGGTCACGGGTTCGATGCCACGGGCCTCGGTGTTGCTCATGTGGACCTCGACGTAGGGCAGCCGCACCGCCCGCAAACAATCGCGCAGCGCATAGCCGGCGTGGGAGAATCCGGCCGGGTTCATCAGCAGGCCGTCGACGCCGGCCTCGGCCGCGGCATAGATGCGGTCCATGGCCAGGCCTTCGACGTTGCTTTGGAAGAACTCGACCGAGCAGCCCCGCTCGGCCGCCCGCGCCGCCACCAGGGCGTTGACCTCTTCGAGCGTCCGGGTGCCGTAGAATTCCGGCTCGCGCTTGCCCAGCCAGTTCATGTTGGCGCCGTTCAGCACCAGGATGGCGATCGAGGTTATGACTTGGCCTTTCGCGATTCGTAGAACTTGATCAGGCTGACCACGTCGGCGGCGTCGATGCGGCCCAAGGGGCCCGAGCTGTAGGACGAGGTGACGACACGGCCGTCGCCGCCGACCACGAACTCCGAGGGCTGGATGAAGTTGCGTTTCTCCTCCCACCAGGCGCCGATCTTGTCGGCGTCCTCGCGCTTCACCCCCTCGGCCACGGCAAAGGGCAGGCCGTCGGCCACCTCGCGCGCCTTGTCGCCGCTATCGACGCTGGCCGCCGCGACGGCGGCAACGATGCCCTGCAGCTCGTCATGGATCTTGGCGAAGCCGTCCAACTGACGGCGGCAGTAGGGTCACCAGTGGCCGCGATAGAAGAGGATGACGCGGTAGTTGCCCGCCAGGCCGCCGGGCAGATTCAAGCTTCCGCCGCCGACCAGGTCGAGGGTGAGCTCGGGAAAGACGTCGCCGGTATTGAGTTTGGCCATCGTTGCCGCTCCCCCAAAAGGGTCGATCTGGCGGCTATCTTAGCGCTTCGTCCGCGCCAGGCAACGATGACCTTGACGCTTGCCCGCCGAATACCAGGTCTTTGCTCATGAACGATTTCCGTTACCAGGTGATCTCGCCCGACGGCGGGCGTTGCGACGGCTTCGAGCACCGCCCGGCGGCCGAGGCGGTGGCCCTGGAGCAGGGCGAGGGGGCGCACCTTGTCGATACCGTGGCCGCCGTCTACACGCCGCTGATCGAAATCGTCGAAGGGGGTGGGCTCAAGTTGCTGGGCTTTGGTGCCTGGAATACCGCGCAAGCCCCGGCGCGGAACCTGATCGATGCGGTCAAGAAGGGATACGAACCCTTGGTCCGGGCCTTCCTGGCCAAGGGCGGCGATCTCGCACCCGCGGCCCGCGACGGCCGCGGTGCCACGGCACTGCATTGGGCGGTGGCCGGGGGCAAGGCCGGAGTGGTGGCGCTGCTGCTGGCCCGCGGCGCCGATCCCGAGGCTCGGGACGGCCGCGGCACTTTGGTGCGCGAACTGGCCCGACAACGCCACCCCGAGCTGCTGGCGATGCTCGATCAGCGGACCTGAGAGGGTTATGATCCGGCGCCAGGGGATCCCCGCAGGAGACCGATCATGCGCCACGCCATCCGCCTGCTCATCGCCGTTCTCGCCATGGCCTGGTTGCCCGCGGCGGCCCAGGGCCAGAGCGCCAAGCTGACGCTGCTGCACGTCAACGACGTCTACCGCATCTCGCCCCGAAAGGGGCAAGGCGGCCTGGCCCCGCTGATGACGCTACTCAAGGCCGAGCGGGCCCGGGCCGAGCACCACCTGACGACGCTGGGCGGCGACCTCCTGTCGCCGTCCTTGCTCTCGGGCCTGACCCAGGGCCGGCAGATGATCGAGATTTTCAATGCGCTCGGTCTCGACGCCGCCGGCTTGGGCAACCACGAGTTCGACTTCGGCAGCGAGGTCTTGCGCCGCCGGATCGCCGAATCCAGCTTTCCCTGGCTGGCCAGTAACACGCTCGGCGCCGACGGCCGGCCCTTCGTGGGCCGGGCCATGCTGCTGCACCAGGTGGGGCCCTTCAAGGTCGGGCTGATGGGCCTGATCACGCCGGAGACCCGGACCCTCTCCAGCCCCGGGGCCGAGGTCCGCTTCGCCCCCGTGGTCGAGACCGCCCGGGCCATGGTGGCTCTGCTGCGCCAGCAGAAAGCCGACCTGGTGATCGCCCTCACCCACCTCGACCTGGCGGCCGACCGGGCGCTGGCCCGGGCCGTGCCCGGCATCGACGTCATCCTGGGCGGCCACGACCACGACCCCATGATGATCTACGAGCGCGGTACCGTCATCGCCAAGGCGGGCTCGGACGCCCATTACCTGGCGGTGATCGACCTCGAGCTCGAAATGACAAAGGGGCGGAGCGGCCCCAAGCTGGCCATCCGGCCCCAGTGGCGGCTGGTTTCGACCCGTGGCGTCCAGCCCCATGCCGGGGCGGGCGCCATCGTCGCCAAGTACGAATCGTTGTTGGCCAAGGAACTCGGCGTCGCCGTGGGCCGCAGCGAAACGCCGCTCGACAGCCGCCGCGCCAGCGTGCGCGGCGGTGAAAGCGCCATCGGCAACCTGATCGCCGACGCCATGCGGGCGGTTGTTGGTGCCGATGTGGCGCTGACCAACGGCGGCGGCATCCGGGGCGACCGGACCTACCGGGCCGGCACCATGCTGAGCCGCAAGGACGTGCTGGGCGAGTTGCCCTTTGGCAACGTCACCGTGCTGCTCGAGGTCTCGGGCGCCGAACTCAGGGCGGCCCTGGAGAACGGCGTCAGCCGGATCGAGGACACGGCCGGGCGCTTTCCCCAGGTCTCGGGGTTGAAATTCGTCTACGACACCAAGGCGCCGCCGGGCAGCCGCCTGCTCGAGGTCGAGGTCGGCGGCAAGCCGCTTGATCCCGCCCGGCGTTACCGGCTGGCCACCAACGACTACATCGCCAGGGGCGGCGACGGCTACGCCGTACTCAAGGGCGCCAAGCGTCTTATCGATGCCTCGGGGGCCAAGCTGATGGCCACCATGGTGATGGATTTCATTGCCGCCCGGGAGAGCGTGGCGCCCAAGGTGGAAGGCCGAATTTTGGCCAAATAGGTTTTGCGTCGAAGCGAGAAGGCGGTGGTTTTGTGGGATCCTCACCGGCCGGGCGAAGTCTTGATTCGACCCTCACCGGGCGGGCGCTCCGCGCCCTTGGCCTCCGCCCCCCCCCAAGGGGCGCGCGGCTTAGAGCTGCGGCCACTTGTGTCTTTTTCTGATTAGTCTTGGTGCAACAGGAGCAACGCGACCCGCCGCTACTGCGGCGCCCCCGCGGAGGCTGCGGACCGTGAGGTCCGCCGCCGTGAGCGACAAAAAACTAGAGTGGATCTCATCAACTGAGATCCGCTCTAGCGTTGCGCCACTTCGAGGAACCGGCTGTCGTTCGGTGGCAGGGTGACGCAGCCCAGGCCGCGTTGCTTCAAGAGCCGGCAGGCCTCGCCGGCGTCGCCTTGGCTGAGGCCGATCAACTGGGCCCGGTAAAGTGCCCGGGCCGAGCCCAGGTCGATGGAGACGCGGGCGTGGCGCAGCCGCCGGGGCAGCAGCCGGGCCGCCCGTTCGGCCCGCAGCCGGGCCTTGCCGTAGCCCCTGTAGGCGCCCACCTGGACGCCCCACCAGCCACTGGAGGGTGGTGTCGGGCTGGCCGCCATGGGCTTGTCGGGTAGGGTCCGGCTCGACGCCTGCCTGGTTGTCTGTTCGGTCCCTGTGGCGGCCGTCGGGGCCTGGCCGGGCCGGGCCGGCCGGCGGCCGATGTTCTCGAGGCGGGCCAGCAGGCGGCGCGTCAGGTTCTGCTTGGCGGCCTTGCCCGGTTTGGCCCCATTGCCGGCGCTGCGACGCAAGGGTTTGAGTTTGACCGCCTGAGGTTTGCCGGCCTGGCGCCGGGCCACCATGTCGAGCGTCTGGGCGCGGCGGAAGGCGATGTCCATCAACCGCGCCGTCTTGCGGTCGCGCCACTTGGGGCTGCGCCCGCCCAGGACGACGCCGATCAGGCGCCGTGATCCGCGCCGGGCCGAGAAGGCCACGTTGAAGCCCGAGGCCCGGATGTAGCCGGTCTTGAGGCCGTCGGCGCCCCGGTAGCTGCGCAAGAGACGGTTGTGGTTCGTGAAGGTGCGGTTTTTGTAGCGAAACTCGCGGGTCGAGAAATAGTGGTAGTACTGCGGGAAGTCGCGCTGCAGCGCCAGCGCCAGCGTCGCCATGTCGCGGGCGGTGCTGCGCTGGTACCGGTTGGGCAGGCCCGAGGCGTTGCGAAAGCGCGTCCGTTTCATGCCCAAAAGCTTGGCCTTTTTGGTCATCTGGCCGGCGAAATTCGCTTCGTTGCCGCCCAGCGCCTCGGCCAGCACGGTGGCGGCGTCGTTGGCCGATTTCGTCACCAGCGCCAGGATGGCGTCCTCGACGGCAATGGTCTGGCCGCGCTTGAGGCCGAGTTTGGAGGGCGTCTGGCCGGCTGCGCGCCGTGACACCGCGAGCGCCGATGAGAGTTTGATGGTGCCCTTCTCCAGGGCCTCGAAGGTCAGGTAAAGCGTCATCATCTTGGTCAGCGAGGCGGGATAGTGGCGGCGGTCGGCATTGCGCGCGAACAGCACCTTGCCGCTGTTGGCGTCGACCACGATGGCGGTATAGCGCGCTGCCTGCGCCGGGCTGGCGCCCAGGCCACAGACCAGTCCCAGTCCCAGCGCCAGACCAAGCGCCAAGCCATACCTCGCTGTGGCTAGCCTCAATGGCCAGCCGGCGGCTATCGGACCGGCCCAACCAAACAGTCGACCAAACATGACCTCCAGTTCCTTACCGCCCCACCAGACCTTATTCGGCAGAAGGCTCAAGGTCATATCCCCACCCTGATTGCCGGCCGATTTTCCGGCAACCTTGCTGCCATTTTGTAAGCCATTGAATCCTAACATCGATTTCAAGGCAAGTATGCAATTTACGGCGATAAATTTTGGTTAACGCGAAGAATCCGAATTCGTGAAATCATGCCACCATCATGAGCAAAGGCCGTCCCCTTCGCGAGCTGCTTGCCGAGCCGATTTTTCGCCGCATCTGGCTGGTCGGCGTTTTTGCCGGCGTGGCGCGCTGGCTGGAGTTGCTGGTGGTGGGCATCTTCGCCTTCGAAGTCACGGCCTCACCCTTCCTGGTGGCGCTGCTGGTGATTCTGCGCATGCTGCCGCTGGCGGTTTTCGGCCCGCTGGTCGGCACCCTGGCCGACCGCTGGCCGCCGCGGCTGTTTCTGCTGGCCAGCCTGGGCCTGGCGACGCTGACCGCGGTGGTGTTGCTGGCGCTCTTCGTATTCGGCCTGGCCGTCTATTGGCACGTGGCGCTGGCCAGCTTCCTGGGCGGTGTGGTCTGGACCACCGACATGCCGTTGCGCCGCCGCCTCTTGGGCGATGCCGCCGGTCTCGAGCGCCTGGTACCGGCCATGAGCCTCGACAGCGCCAGCAACAATGCCACGCGCATGCTGGGGCCGCTCGTGGGCGGCGTGCTCTACCAGGCGCTGGGCAGCATCGGCGCCTTCGCCCTGATCGCCGGGCTTTCGGCGCTCTGCCTGCTGCTCATCCTGGGCGTGCCGGTCGGCACCTCGGCCGCCAAGCCGGGCCCGGCAACCCGGGTGCTGCGCGAGTTCCGCGAGGCCTTCGCCTTCGTTGCCCGTGACGGCGAAGGCGACGTGTTGCGCATCCTGCTGGTTACCGTGGTCTTCAACATCTGGGGCTTTCCCTTCATCTCCATGATCCCGGTCATCGGCCAGGACGAACTGGCGCTCGAGGCCGGTTGGATCGGCGGCCTGGCGGCGCTGGAGGGCGGCGGTTCCTTCCTCGGCGCCCTGGTCATCGCCGTCGCCGGCCGGGGGCTCAATCTGCGCGCCGTCTACTATTTCGGCACCATGGGCTTTCTCGCCCTGATCTTCGCCGCCGGCTGGGCGGGGGCGGCCTGGCCCCTGGCGGCCCTGCTGTTTTGCGTCGGCCTGGCCGGGGCCGGTTTCACCACCATGCAGAGCACCCTGATCTACGCCGTGGCACCGCCCGACATGCGGGGCCGCCTCTTTGGGCTGTTGGTGCTGTGCATCGGCACAGGCATCATCGGCTTTTCCAATGTCGGCTTGATGGGCGAATGGTTCGGCGGCTCCACCGCCCTTCGCATCATCGCCCTCGAGGGACTGGTGCCGCTGCTGCTGATCGGTATCGGTTGGCGCAAGCTGTGGCGGGGGTAGGACAAGGTCCCGGGATGCGCCCGCTTGCGTGCCATGGTGCTTTCAAATAGGTTGCGCGCCGAAGGCGAATTCATGAACCTCGGCAACATTCAATCCCGACGCCGCCGCTACTGCGCCTGGCTCGGCATGGTGGCGCTGCTGTTGCAGTTGGCGGTGCCGCTGGGCCAAGGGCTGAGGGCCGCGGCTTTCGGCGGCGGCCAGGGCGAGGCGGGCAAATCGCTTGTCCTGTGTACGCTGCTGAGCTCCGTCTCGAGGCCGGCGCACGAGGACGGCCACAAACCGGGCTCCGAGCCCGGGGCGCCCGCCGATTTCTGCCCGGTATGCCTGGCGCGAACGCTTTCCGGCAACCTGCTGGCGGCCGCCCCGGCCGTGCTGGCACGGCCTGTCGAGTGGGCCGAAGTTGCGGCGCCAACAGGGGACCGGATACCCGATCCCGCTCGGAGGCAATTTCGACGGCTCGCCCGCGCTCCTCCTTCCCTCGCCTGATTCCCACAAAAACAACGTGAAAGCCCGTGCGGTGCCACGCAGGTGGTGTGCCGCTGGTTTGCCGCTTTGCGGGCATGGATCAGACTGAGCGAAGGAATCGAACGATGAAAAGAGTCTCTACACTATTTGCCGTCCTGGCTGCCGTGGTTGCCTTGTGGAGCGCCGAAACCAGGGCCGCGGATACCATGTACAAGATCGGCGAACTTACCGTGGTGCAACCCTGGGCCCGGGCCACGGCCAAGCTGGCCAAGACGGGCGCCGCTTTCCTGACCATCAAAAACGGCGGCGCCAAGGCCGACCGGCTGGTGGCAGTGCGAAGTACGCTGGCCAAGAAGACAGAACTGCACCAGAGCCTGATGGAAGACGGTCTCATGAAGATGCGGCCGGCGGGCGCCATCGAGGTGCCGGCCGGCGGCATGGCGATGCTCAAGCCGGGCGGCTATCACGTCATGTTCATGGGCCTCAAGGCGCCGCTGAAGATGGGCGAGATGATCAAGCTCACCCTGGTCTTCGAAAAAGCCGGCGAGATCGAGATCATGGCCCATGTCATGAAGGCTGGCGCCATGGGCGGCATGAAAATGAAGCACTAGCGCCCAATCCCCGAGATCCCAAGCCGGGCCGCCTGGTATTCCTGCCGGCCGGCCTGGCGGGGTCAAAGCAACGGATCCCGACCATGCAACGCCGTTACGTCTTCGCCGGCCTGGCCATCGTGCTGGCGCTTGCCGGCCTCATGAGCTGGAAAACCTGGCAAAGACTAGACCAGCCCCCCGCCGTCACCGCGCCTGTGCCCGTGGCCCCGGAATTCAGCCTCGTCAACCAGGACGGCCGAAGCGTCAGCGAAACCGACTTCCGCGACCGCCAGCTGCTGGTCTTCTTCGGCTACGTCTATTGCCCCGACGTCTGTCCCACCACCATGTCGACGGTGACGGCGGCGCTCGAGCAAATGGGCCCGCAGGCTGCCGGGATACAGCCGCTCTTTATCAGCGTCGATCCCCAGCGCGACACGCCGGAAGTGCTGAAATCCTTCATCGAGAATTTCCATCCTTCGATCGTCGGGCTGACCGGTAGTCCCGAACAGATCGCGGCCATCGCCAAGTCCTACCACGCCTATTACATGAAGGTGATCGAGGGCGAGGAAGAGGCCGACGAGGGCTATCTGATGTACCACATCTCGAACCTCTACCTGATGGCGCCCGGCGGCAAATTCCTGGCTCGATTCCCTCACGACATAGCGCCCGAGGCGCTGGCGGCCGGCTTGCGGAAATATCTTTAATTCCCCAGCCAGGAAAAGGCGCGCTCGAGGTAGGCCTGGCCACCCGTGCGCTGCCATTCGCCGTGCGCCATGACGACGCGTTGGGCCTGCCAGCCGAGCACCTTTGCCCGGGCCCGGCGGGCCGGCGCGCGATGCCAGAATGTCAGGCGCCACTCCAGGGGCGGATAGCCGTGGGCTTCGGTAATGCCCCAGGGGCCGGCGATGGCACGCTGCCAGCCGCGCCAGTGGCGCTCCAGGAAGGCCCGACCGAAGTTTTCCGAAAGATCGGCGATGATCACCGTGGCCGAGGGTCGGTGGCAGAAAACGATCTCGTCCATGAAGAAGGAGCCTTGGAACCAGGCCTGGTCGATTTCCGGCCCCCAGACAGCGGGCGGCGTGTCTTCGAGTGCTGCCTCGAATTGCAGGTCGCGGCGCTTGCGCACGGTCGAGGCGGGCCCCCAGAGCTGGGCCTGGGGAAAGGCCTCCCGCCATTGGGCGAGAAAGAGATGATGGATCTTGTTGGGGCTGACGAGATGGGCGACGGGGCCCAGGGCCTCGACTTCGGCCCGCAGATCCGCTGTCAGTTCCACCGGCGACCAGACCCAGAGGCCACCGTCGGCGAGCCGCACCACGAGGCAGCGGGTGGGATAGGGAAAGCCGTAGAAATCGACGATGGCGCCCTCGCCCAGCCAGATCGCCTCGGCCAGGGGGGTGAGGGTGGGGGTGAGCGCCTGAGCGCTGGCTCGGGTTTCGCCCATGGCGGCCTTCTCTGCGGATTCGGGCAGGACAGCGAGATCATAGCCCGACGCCGATAGGGGCGGTATGGGGCTTTTTCGCATATGCAAAAGAAAATATGCTGCAACGCAAAAAAAACGTTGACACCCTGCCTTCACCCCCCTATATGCAGGCCAGACAGATTTATTGCAGTGCAGCAAAAAAGCTTCCGGAGAAGCCTGGACGCGCGCCACCCAGCAGGAGACCGAGATCATGAGCAAGCAGAAAACCAATTCCGCCCAGGCCACCAGCGAAGCCGCCGCCCAGACCCTAGACGCCGTCGCCCAGGCCGGCAAGGAGACCGTCGAGACGGTGGTCAAGGTCGGCACCGACGCCGCCGCCCGGGGCTACGAGAAGGCCTTTACCATGGGCCAGGAGCAGATCGACGCCGCCGTCAAGGGCTACGACCAGATGACCACTGCCGGACGCGACAACATGGACGCACTTGTGGCCGCCGGATCGGCTGCCAGCAAGGGTTTCGAGGCCATCAACGCCGAGGTCGTCGATTACACCAAGGGCACCATGGCCGAGCACATGGAGACCTTCAGCCAGGTCGTCGCCGCCAAGACGCCGCAAGACGCTTTCGAGCTGCAAAGCGCCTTCGCCAAGTCGGCCTTCGAGGCCTGGGTGGCGCGCAGCACCAAGGTCAGCGAGCTCGGCGTCAAGATCGCCAGCGAGGCCGGGGCGCCCGTGAACGCCCGTTTCCATGCCGCCATGGAGAGCTTCGTCAAGCCCTTCGCGTCCTGAAGCGGCTCTCAGTTCCTGAGAACCGCGTCAGGATTTTGTCGCTCACGGTAGCGGACCTAAAGGCCCGCACCTGCGCAGGCGCGCCGGACGGCCAGTGGGCTGCGGTCGCAGCCTCAAGCGTTTCACATCAAATGTGAATCGCTTCCGCGTACAACAGTGTTCCCGGCGGCCCGCCCCGCGGGCCGCAGGATAAAAGGGCCCGGCAATGCCCCCCCTGCCGGGCCCTTTTTCTTTGTGCACAAGGCACTTGCGCCCCCCTAGCCCGCATTTCTCGCCGGGTCATGGCCTGCGTCGCCCCCAGTTGATGCGATCCGCTAGGAGAAGTCCGAAGATCGTAGCGGGGCTACGTTCTTCGGACTTCGACGACGTGGGCGCGCGGCTGGGAGCGACCCTTCGGGCGTCGCTGTGGCGCCGACAGGGTGTGTCGAGGTGCTTGCCCGATGTCCCACATCGCGCGGCGCAGCGCTCCTACCCTGGCGGCGCCACAGCGAAGCGGCGCGTGGTGGCCAAGGTGGAATGGCACCCCGGCGAGTTGTACCCCCGCGTCGGCTTTATCGTCACCAACCTGTCGCGGCCCGCCGAACGGGTGGTGGCGTTTTATAATCACCGTGGGACAGCGGAGCAGTACAT
>JASLXG010000226.1 GCA_030740435.1 Alphaproteobacteria bacterium
GCGCTGCGCAGCACGATGTGGGGCATCGGGGATGTGGGACATCGGGCAAGTAGCGCGACGCAGGCCGTGACCCGGTGAGAAATGCGGGTTAACCTCCGCGGCAAGTCCGGTTGGCGCAGGCGGTGAACATTCAGGGTCCACCGTGATGCTGCCCGACCATGGCAAGGAAGGCGAAGCAGGTATGACCAAAGCGAAAGCCCGCCAGCGGGCCAAGGCCAAAGCGGCGCAGAAAGCCAAGAAGCGCGAGGCCAACGCCGAACAGCCCGAGCAGCAACCTCGATCGGGCCAGTTCGATCCGGGATCGTTTTTGCAAAAAGGCCCGGGCATGAATGCCAACATCAAGAACTTCGGCGCTGCCAGACGCGGCGCCTCGCGGTCGAGATAGGCCGTGCCCCACCGCCGACCAGGGGGCCGCCGCGCTCCGCCACCAGCTTGATAGGCCCTCGGCCGGAGAAGGCCAATATGGCGACGAAATCGGCGGCTCCGTGAGAGGGGCAATCAGGGGAGCAAGCAGCCATGGCAACGAGCGCAGGTCTGGACGCGCTATCCGCCCAGATCGATCCGCCCACCCTGGTCGACGTGCTCGACCGCGCGGCCGAGCTTTCGCCTGAAACCACGGCCGTGATCTGTGGCGCCGAGCGTATCGACTATCGCCAGTACCGCCACGGCGCGGCGGTTTTCGCCCACGACCTGATCGGCCTGGGCGTCCGCGGCGAGCGTGTCGTGGTGCTGATGGCCAATTCCATCGAGATGTCGATGGTGATCCATGCCATCTGGGCCGCCGGTGCCGCCTGCGTGCTGCTCAACCCGCTCTATAGCGAACGCGAACTGGTGCCGCTGATCAAGGATGCCGGCCCCGCCGCCATCCTCTGCGATGCGGCGCAAGTAGAGAAGTTCGCGGCCATCGCCGAGGCCGCCGGCGTGGCCACCGTGGTGCCGTTGGGCCTCGGCGGCACCGCCTACGGCGACTGGCTGTCGCGCCCCGAGGTGGCGCTGCCCGAGCCCCGGCCCCGGCCCGGCGATCTCTGCTCGCTGCAATACACCGGCGGCACCACCGGCCTGCCCAAGGGCGCCCGGCACATCCACCAGGAACTCATGCACACGGTGCGGCTGACCCAATGGGCCTGGCCCACGGTGGCCGACAAGGACGTCTGGTGCGACGTGGCTCCCCAGTTCCACATCTGGGGGCTCTGTATGACCGCCATGACGCCGGTCTACGCCCGCGCCACGGTGGTGCTGATGCAGCGCTACGACCCGGGCGAGGTCTTGGCCGCCTTCGCCGCGCACCGTGTGACGGTCTTCGCTGGCGGGCCGGCCGCCATCTTCCACGGCCTGATGGCGCACCCGGATTTCAAGACCACCGACTATTCCAGCCTGCGCATCTGCGCCGGCGGCGGCTCGCCGCTGCCGCTGGCCATGGTCGAGGCCTGGCAAGCCGTGACCGGCAACACCATCCTCGAGGGCTACGGCATGTCGGAAGGGGCGCCGATCGCGCTTAATCTGTCCGATGGCTCGAACCGTGTCGGCACTTGCGGCCCGGTGGGCCCCGGCGTCGAGATCGAGGCCGTCGACGTGGAAACCGGCACCCGGGTGCTACCGGCCGGCGAGGACGGCGAGCTTCGGGTGCGGGGCCCACAGATGATGACGGAGTACTGGCAGCGGCCCGAGGAGAGCGCCGCCACGGTGCGCGACGGTTTCATCCACAGCGGCGACGTCGGCCACCTCGACGAGGATGGCTTTGTCGTCATCGTCGACCGCAAGAAGGACATGGCCATCGTCAACGGCTTTAACGTCTTCCCGCGCGAGATCGACGAGCTGCTGTTCAGCCACCCCGACGTGCATGAGGCCGCCGCCCTGGGCGTGCCCGACGCCAAGGCCGGCGAGACCATCCACGCCTACCTGGTGGCTAAGCCCGGGGCGGTGTTGGAGCCGGCTTTTGTGGCCACCTTTTGCGCCGAGCGGCTGGCGCCCTACAAGGTGCCGACGCAAATCTTCGTGGTCGACGAACTGCCCAAGACGCCGGCCGCCAAGACCGACAAGATGGCGCTGCGCCAACGTTCGAAAGCGGCGGGTGCCGAGAGCAGCGCTGATCCGGGCTAGAGCGTTTCAAGTTTGCTTGAATCCATACCCTGAATTCAGGAAGTAGTTTGCGCATTCCTGTGGTGGGAAGTCATCGATGAGATCGGCGATGGTTTGCCACAGCTCCTCGATGGTTCGGGCGGAGGCCTTTCGAAG
>JASLXG010000227.1 GCA_030740435.1 Alphaproteobacteria bacterium
CGCGACCCGCCGCCCCTGCGGCGCGCCCGCGCAGGCAGCGGACCGTAGGTCCGCCGCCGTGAGCGAAGTTTTGTAGCCCCTCACCGGGCGGGCGCATCCGCGCCCTTGGCCTCCGCCCTCCATAAGGGGGCGGCTTAGAGCCGATACCGCCAAGTGTGTCTTTTGCTGCTTGGTCTTGGTGCAACGGGAGCGACCGCGACCCGCCGCCCCTGCGGCGCGCCCGCGCAGGCAGCGGACCGTAGGTCCGCCGCCGTGAGCGAAGTTTTGTAGCCCCTCACCGGGCGGGCGCATCCGCGCCCTTGGCCTCCGCCCCCCATAAGGGGGCGGCTTAGAGCCGATACCGCCGATACCATGTGTGTTTTATTGCTGCTTGGTCTTGGTGCAACGGGAGCGACCGCGACCCGCCGCCCCTGCGGCGCGCCCCGCGCAGGCAGCGGACCGTAGGTCCGCCGCCGTGAGCGACAAAAAGCCAACGGGCGCGCCCGCGCGGGCGCGAACCTTCAGGTTCGCTGCCGTGAGCGACAATAAGCATTAACTGGTTCTCCTGAAGAGAACCAGTTAATGCGCCGCCAGGATCTGGTCGCGCAGCACCCGGGCTTCGAGGCGCATGTCGTCGACCCGCGCCTTGGCCACGTCGCCGACGCTGATCAGGCCCACCAATTCGCCGTCCTGCATCACCGGCAGGTGGCGCACGTGGTGTTTCTGCATCGTCGCCATGGCGTCCCAGCAGCTCTCCTCGGGATCGCAGGTGACGACGTGGGACGGACATCACGTCGCGCACCTCGAGGTCGAGCAGCGCCGCACCCTGGGCGGCCAGGCCATAGACGATGTCGCGTTCGGCGATGACGCCGACGATGTCGTCCTTGGCGTCGCAGACGACCAGCGAGCCGATGCGCTTGTGGCGCATGATATCGGCGGTTTCGGCGATCGAGCGGTCGGGCAGGACAGTGATCACGTCCTGTCCCTTTTTCCTGATGACGGCACCGACTTTCATGACGCACCTCCCTTCAGAGGCCGCCCGTTCGTGTCCCAGCGTTGGGCCTCCCCGGAAATCAACACGGGACCCGATCGGGACGGAAATTACCGAACATCCAGACAATTGTCTATTCTACCACATATGGGAACGGCCGGGCAAAACGGCACCCCAAAAACGCGCGCGTCCCATTGTCGCAGGATGCTGCCGGCCGATTTCCTTTGGCCGTCGTTCGCCCTAGATTCCTGGCATAGTGGCGCCAAAAAAGACCTGGCCAAACGGCTTTGGAGCAGCGCGACCGCGGCCGGCTTCCTGGTCTTCGGCATATTTACCCTGACCGGCAGGCACCATCCCGATCCCGTAGTCGCCGAGCGGGCGCTCGGTTTCGGCTCGACGCTGGTCATCGCCGGCCTGCTGGCCCTGGCCGCGTCCTGGCTGATCGCCGACCTCGACGCCATCTGGTGCCGCCCGCCAAGACGGCGCTGGTGGCGGTGGTAGGGGAATTCTCCTGACAATCCGATCCGGGTGAATTATCATCTCCGGAATTCGCCATTTCCGTCGCCAAGAGCCAAACGCTCGGAGATTTCCATGACCGCGGCCCGCCAACGCCCACCCACGCATCCCGGAGCCCTTCTGCGCCAGGACGTGCTGCCGGCGCTCGGCGTCAGCGTCGCCGCTGCAGCCCGCAATCTCGGCATTTCGCGCCAGGCGCTCCAACGCATTTTGGCCGAACGCGCGCCGGTGACCCCGGCCATGGCTCTGAGGCTCGATCGCTATTGCGGCAACGGTCCCGACTTTGGCTGGCCATGCAGAGCAAATGTGACCTTTGGGATACGGCATCCACGAACATCAATACACCAAAGACGAATTTCAAACCGAAATAAAATGTGGCGCACTACGAAAATACTGATCGACAGAAAATCGTGCGAGAAGTGAATTTGCATCAAAAAGTAAATTCGTTCAATCAATGAGAAATCGTAGAAGGTGTTGATAGATATGTTGACAACGCTACAACTTCTTAACTTTCGCGCTTTTCGAGATCATGAAATTCCGTTCGGTTCCACGTCTGTGTTGGTGGGGCGAAGCAACGCCGGAAAATCCACTGTCGTTGACGCACTTCGCCTCATATCTCTCGTTATTAATCGACTAGGTCGCCTCCCATTTAGGCAACCACCTTTTGAATATGATATTCCACAACGAATTATCGGGATTACCCCATCTACTCGCGATAGTGAAATTGAGTTTGCTACAATTTGTCATCGTTATGGCGATCCTCCGGCAATCATTAACGCAAAATTCGACACCGGTTATTCTATACAAATTTTTGTTGATACCAGCGGGTTTGTGTTTGGCGCTGTTTTTGATTCAGAGGGTCATAATTTTTCGTCCCGAGCAGAAGTAAGAAGTTTGGCCTAGCGCCGGGCCGCGACGTAGCGCTTGCATCCCGAAACGACCGGTGCTATGTTTTCACCGAACGAGCGTTCGTTGGGTAGCTTTGTGGTGGCTGGCGTCGTGGGCGCGCCATCAAGCGGGGACACGGTTGGCGGCGCCGGGTTTGGCGTAGCGGGTTATCAGAGCCATGTCCCCTTTCGACCGCGCTGATAGGGCAAAAAAATGACGGCAACGGCCATCAAGACCGAACCTTCCAACCGGCGCGGCGAGGTGCTCGATACCGCCGCGCGCCTGTTTGCCCGGCACGGCTATGACGCCACCTCGATCCGCGACATCGCCACCGACGTCGGCATGCAGCCGAGCTCGATCTACTATTTTTTCAAGTCGAAAGACGAACTTTTCGCCGCCGTCTATGCCGAGGGCGTCGAGCGCATCATGGCGGCCGTTAGATCCGCCACGCGGAACGGCGGCGCGCCCTGGCAGCGGCTGCGCTCGGCCTCGGCGGCCCATCTCGAGGCGCTGCTCACCGGCGGCGACTACGCCGCCGTGGTGATCCGGCAGCCGCCGGGGCGCGATGACGAGCTGCGCGATTTCCTGGTGGGTTATCGCGACCGTTACGAATCAATGTTCGGCGACATGGTGGCGGACTTGCCGCTGTTGAATGGCGGACGCGATCTGCGCTACCTGCGGCTCACGCTCCTGGGCGCGCTCAATTCCGTCGTCACCTGGTACCAGCCCGGCGGCGATGCGCCGGCCGCCATTGCCGGGCACATCGTCGATCTCATTCGCAGCCAACTCGATCCGGAGGCAACACCATGAGCGCAACTGAGGCCACGGGCGGGCGCCCGGCCAAGATCCTGCTGACCAAAATCGGCCTCGACGGCCACGACCGCGGCAGCCGCCTGGTCGCCACCTTCCTGCGCGATGCCGGCATGGAGGTGGTCTACACCGGGCCCTGGCAGGAGATCCCGGCCGTGGTCAACCTGGCCATACAAGAAGACGTCGACCTGATCGGCGTCTCGTCGCTGGCCACCGATCACCTGATCGTGCCCAAGCTGGTGACGGCGCTGGCCGAGGCGGGGCTCGAGAACGTCGCCGTGGTGGTCGGCGGCATCGTGCCCGACGGCGAGGAAAGCATGCTGCTGGAAGCCGGCATCGCCCACGTTTTCCATCCCGGCGCCGGTCGTGAGGAGATCGTCGAAAAGGTCAGCGAACTGGTCTCGGCCGGGCGCGCGGGCTAGGGGATCACGAGGGGGAAGAATCATGGCCGACACGGCACTAGACATCGGCACGGAGGGTGCGCCTGACGAATCGGCATCCGAGATGCCCCGCGACCGCTGGCAGCGTGAGTACGACTCGCAAGTGAGCGGCACGCGGCGCAACCGCTCGGGCCTGGAAATCAAACCGCTATACGGGCCCGAGGACTGGGATGCGCAACGCCATGACGCCGAGCTCGGATACCCGGGGCAGACGCCCACCACCCGCGGCATCCACGCCAGCATGCACCGCGGCCGGCCCTGGAGCCCGCGCCTGGTGGTGGGGTACGGCCTGCCCGAGGACTACAACGCGCGCATGCGTTCGCTCTACGACGTGGGGCTGACGGGGCTCTTTCTGGCGCCCTGCAACACCCACATGCGGGGCTATGACCCCGACGAGATGGAGCGCGAGCTGGTCGGCACCTGCGGCACGCTGATCTCGACCACGGACGATATGGCCAGGTGCATGGAGGACCTGCCCATCGAGCGCCACGGCATCAGCCTGGGCGACTGCGCGCCCTATACGCTGTCGTCCATGCTGCTCGGCGTGGCCGAACGGCGCGGTATTCCCTGGAAGAGCCTCAGCGGCACCTCCAATCAATCCGACTATCTTTCGCACTACGCGGCCTTGCACATGTTCTTCCGCGTGGCGCTCTCCGGCCAACGCCGGCTGCTGCTCGACCACATCGAGTGGATGGGCCGTGAGGTGCCGCGCTGGAACGCGCTCTCCATCGTCGGCCAGCACATGCAGCAGGCCGGAGCGACACCGGCCCAGGCCATGGGCTTGACGATTTCCTCGGCCATCCAGTACGCCGAGGATCTGCGCGCCCGGGGCCATGATCCCGACAGCTTCCTGCCGCGGTTCTCGTTCTTTTTCGATATCTCCATCGCCTTTTTCGAGGAAATTGCCAAATTCCGGGCTGGGCGCCGGGTTTGGAACCGGCTCACGCGCGAGCGCTTCGGGGCCCGGGATCCGCGCTCGCAGCGCTTTCGCTTTCATGCCCAGACCTCGGGCGCCGACCTCACGCGCCAGCAGCCGCTGAACAACATCGCCCGCGTCGCCGTCCAGGCCATGGCCGGCATCTTCGGCGGTCTGCAGTCGCTGCACACCGACAGCTATGACGAGGCCCTGGGCACGCCGACGGTACCGGCCGCGCAAATCGCCGTGGCCAGCCAGAACGTCCTGCGCGACGAGGCTCACCTCGATGACGTGATAGACCCGCTCGGCGGCTCTTTCTATGTCGAGAGTCTGACCGACGAGATGGAAGCCGAGATCCTGTCCGTTATCGCCAAGATCGATGCCGCCGGCGGCATGTACGCGGCGGTCGAGCAGGGCATCGTCCAGGCCATGATCGGCGATGCCGCCCAGGCCTGGCAGGAGCGCCTGGACTCAGGCCGTGAAACCCTGGTCGGTGTCAACGCCTATAGCGTCGAGGACGACGCCAGTCAGCGGCCTCGGCCGCTGGAACGCCTGGAGCCGGCCCGCCTGGACGGCTATCTCGAGCGCCTCGCGGCCTTCAAGCGCGAACGCGATGCCGAAGCGGTGCGGAAGGCTCGGGATGCTCTGGCCCGGGCCTGCAACAGCGACGACGACAATACCTTCGCCCGGGTGGTCGAGGCTTCAAAGGCCGGCGTCACCCATGGCGAGATCTGTGCCACGGTGCGGGCCGAATTAGGCTTCGGCGAGCCGCTGGTGATGGCCTGAGGAGCAATGGAGGGGAAGAAGATGGGCAAAGAGAACGCTCGCGAACGCTGGCAGCGCGAATACCACTCCCAGGCCGGTGACGAGCCGCGCCAGAACCGCTCCGGCATCGAGATCAAGCCGCTCTACGGCCCCGATGACCGGAACGCGGAAGCCCACGAGGCGGCGCTCGGCTATCCCGGGCAACTGCCCATGACCCGCGGCATCTATTCCTCGATGCACCGGGGCCGGCCCTGGTCGCGCCGCCAACTCGTCGGCCTGGGCCTCCCTGAGGATTACAACGCCCGCCTCAAGCAGATGATCGACGCCGGCACCAGTGCGGCCAGCATCATCCCCTGCAATTCCTTCATGCGCGGCTTCGATATCGACGAGGTCGAACCGGAACTCGTGGGCACCTGCGGCTCGACCATCAACACGCTGGAGGATCTGGATATTGCGCTCCGCGATATTCCGCTGGAGCGCATTTCGGTGGCGCTCAACGATCCGCTGCCCTTTACGCTCTTGGCCCAGATGCTGGCGCTGGGGGAAAGCCGCGGTGTGCCCTGGACGGCCATTACCGGCACTTCGAACCAGTCGGATTACATCTCCCACTTCGTCGCCAACCACATGTTCTACCGCCTCTCGCTGGCCGGCTCGCGCCGCGTGCTCTTGGACCACATCGTCTACACCAACCGGAACGTGCCCGGCTGGAACCCGATATCCGTGGTCGGCCAGCACATGCAGCAGGCCGGAGCGACGCCGGCCGAGGCCATGGCGTTCACGCTTTCGACGGCGCGCCAGTACGCCCGCGACTGTGTCGCCCGAGGTTTGGAAGTCGACAGCTTCCTGCCGCGCTTTACCTTCTTTTTCGACATCTCCATGAGCTTCTTCGAGGAGATCGCCAAGTTCCGCGCCGGCCGCCGGATCTGGGCCCGCCTCGCAGCTGAGGAGTTCGGGGCCGAGGATCCGCGGTCCTGGCGCTTCAAGTTCCACGCCCAGACCTCGGGCTCCGACCTCACCCGCCAGCAGCCCTTGAACAACATCGCCCGGGTCGCCGTGCAGGCCATGGCCGGCATCTTCGGCGGCCTGCAAAGCATGCACACCGACGCCTATGACGAGGCCCACGGCACGCCGGCCGAGGAAGCGGCGCGGGTGGCCGTGGCGACCCAGGCCATCCTGGGCCAGGAGGCACACCTGGAAGACGTGATAGATCCGCTCGGCGGCTCCTACTACGTCGAAACCTTGACCGACGGGATGGAAGCGGAAATCAGCGCCATCATGAATGAGATCGAGGCGGCCGGCGGCATGTACGCGGCCGTTGAGCAGGGCCTGGTGCAGGATCGCATCGGGCGTTCGGCGGTGGCCTTCCAGCAGCGCCTGGACAAGGGCCAGGAGACCATCGTCGGCGTCACCGCCTACCAGCACGGTGCGGCCGAAAGCGCGGCCGAGACCGGCCAGGACCGCCCCGCCCTGGATCAGATCGAATACCAGATCGCCAGGCTCAAACGCTTTCGCCAGAACAGGGACCAGGGTGCGCTGCGCCGCGCCATGGACGACCTGGCACGGGCCGCCAACGACGAAAGCATGAACATCTTCGAACACACCATCGCCGCCGCCCGGGCCGGCGCCACGCATGGCGAGATGGTCGCCTGCCTGCGCCGCGAGTTGGGCTTCGGCCAACCTTTGGTAGCCGCATGAACAAGACAGCCCAGGCCCAGAAGCCACAGGACCCACAGGACCCACAGGATTCACAGGATCCACAGGACCCACAGCAGGCCCAGAAGGCCAAGAAAACCAAGAAACGGCAAAAGGCCGCCAACACCGAGGCCAGCCTGGTCGAGCGTCTGCTGGGCGGCGAGCCGGTGGCGCTGGCCCGCGCCATCACGGCGGTCGAGAACCAGACCGAGCGTGCCGCCGAGATCATGGCCGCCATCCACCCGCACCTGGGTACGGCCTCGGTGATCGGCTTCACCGGCCCGCCCGGTGCCGGCAAGTCGACGCTGATCAACACCTTCGTCGAGGAACTCAGACGGCGCGACAAATCCGTCGGCATCGTCGCCGTCGATCCCTCCAGCCCGATCACCGGCGGCGCCATCCTGGGCGACCGCATCCGCATGTCGACCCACACCTTCGACCCCGGCGTTTTCGTGCGCTCGCTGGCCTCGCGCGGCCACCTGGGCGGGCTTTCGCGCACCGCCGCCCACGTCATCGACGTGATGGACGCGGCCGGCCGCGACATCGTGGTCATCGAGACCGTGGGTGCCGGCCAGTCCGAGGTCGAAATCGCCGAGATCGCCCACACGAAAGTGGTGGTCTGCGCGCCCGGGCTGGGCGACGACATCCAGGCCATCAAGGCCGGAATCCTGGAGATCGCCGACATCCTCGTGGTCAACAAGAGCGACCTGCCGCTGGCCGACCACACGGTGCGGCATTTGAGCGCCATGCTGGGCTTGCGTGACCACGACGCCCCCGAGGTGCCCATCGTCTCGACCACGGCGACCACAGGGGACGGCATGGCGGAACTGGCCGATGCCGTCGAGGCCCACGGCGAGATCTTCGCCACCGCCGAGCGCCGCCGCGACCCCCGGGTGCGCATCCGCCGCCTGGTCGCCGAGGCCGCCGGAAATCTCATCAGAGAACGCGCCAAGACCATCTCGGATGGCGATTTCGACGCTCTTTGCGACCGCGTGCAGCGCGGCGAGATCGACTTCGACGAGGCGGCCGAGACGATGTTGCGCGAGCGCCTGCTGGGACTGAGCTGACACCCACGGGGTGTCTTTGTGGGGTTGGCCCCGCTTGACAGTCTGCGCCAGCCTTCCGACCATGCCGTCCATGAGCGAGGGAAGCCAGCTACGCGTCGAGGTTGACGATGCTGTCCTGCGGGTCACCATCGAGCGCCCGGAAAAACGCAACGCGCTGAGCCGCGCCGTGCTGACCGAGTTGGGCCAGACCTTTCGCCAGGCGGCCGGCAACCAGGATCTTGTGGCTGCCGTGCTGCGTGGTGCCGGCGACAAGAGCTTCGCCGCCGGCGGCGACCTCAAGGATCTGGATTCCGTGCGCAGCCGGGCCCAGGCCGCTGAAATGGCCGATGACGCCAAGCGCGCCCTCGATGCCGTGCGCCAGTTTCCCCTGCCGGTCATTGCCGCGCTCAACGGCGATGCCTTGGGCGGTGGCGCCGAGTTGGCGCTGGCCTGCGATTTCCGTGTGCTGGCGGTTCATGCGCGCATCGGCTTTTTGCAGGGACGGCTGAACATTTCCACGGCCTGGGGCGGCGGTATCGATCTTTTGCAGAAGGTCGGCCTGACCACGGGGCTTTGGCTGCTGGCGGGGCGCGATCTGGTGGGCGGCGAGAGGGCCCTGGAGCTGGGTTTGGCCGAGGTCGTGGCAACCCAGGGCGAAACCCTCGACGCTGCCTTGGCGCCCGTTCTCGCGGCCATGCGGCGCCAGGCACCGCAGGTCATGCGGGCCTTCAAGGCCCTGGCGCTGGGGGTGGTCGGCGGGCTGGGACGGGCCGCGCTGGAGCGGCTGGAAACCGAGAACTTCGCCGATACCTGGATCCATGACGACCACTGGGCGGCGGTCGACAAGCTGCTGGCAGGAGATAGCTCATGAGCGACGCCAAAGCGAACCCCGGCCCCACGCTGGGCCCCGAGATCCCATCGGGCATCGAGGTGCCGGAGGTGGTCACCGGCGACATGGTCGAGGGATCGGGCGAGCGCCCGGGAGTTTACCCCTTCACCCGCGGCATCTTCCCCAACGGCTACCGCGGCCGGCTCTGGACCATCCGCCAGTATTCCGGCTTCGGCAGCGCCGAGGAAACCAACGCGCGCTACAAGTTCCTGCTCGACCAGGGCCAGACCGGGCTTTCCGTGGCGCTCGATCTGCCCACCCAGTGCGGCTATGACCCCACCCATCCCATGGCGCGGCCCGAGATCGGCAAGGTGGGGGTTTCGCTCTCGAGCCTTTCCGAGATGGAGTTGCTCTTTGACGGCATCGATCCCGGCGCCATCTCGACCTCGTTCACCATCAACGGCACGGCGCCCATCATCTACGCCATGTACGTCGCCGCGGCCGACAAGAAGGGCGTGGCCCGCGACCGCCTTACCGGCACCATCCAGAACGACATCCTCAAGGAATACGTCGCCCGCGGCACCTGGATCTTCCCGGTAAAGCCCTCGATGCGCCTGATCGCCGATACCATCCTTTATGCCAACCGGCAGACGCCGCGTTTCAATCCCATCAGCATCGCCGGCGCGCACTTTCGCGACGCCGGCGTCAGCGCCATCGAGGAGATGGGCTTCACGCTGGCCGACGGCCTGGCCTACGTCGACGAATTGCTGGCACGCGGCGGCGACGTCACGCACTTTGCCCGGCGGCTGAGCTTTTTCTTCTACGTCCACATGGACCTGTTCGAGGAAGTCGCAAAATTCCGCGCCGGGCGGCGCCTCTGGGCCAAGCTCTTGCGCGAACGCTACGGCGTCACCGACCCCAAGGCGCTGATGTTCCGTTTCGGCGTGGTCTGCGGCGGCTCCTCCCTGATCGCCTCGCAGCCCTACAACAACATCGTCCGCGTCGGCATCGAGAACCTGGCGGCGGTGCTGGGGGGGGCGCAGTCGATATTCACCTGCGCCTACGACGAAGCCTTCCAGATCCCCACCGAAACCAGCGCCGAGATCGCCGTACGTACGCAGCAGATCGTGGCCTACGAGAGCGGCGCCGCGCGCACCGTCGATCCCCTGGGCGGCAGCCACTACGTCGAGTGGCTGACCGACGAGATGGAAACCGGCATGCGCCAGGTGATCGACGAGATCGAAGCCTATGGCGGTGCCGTCAAGGCCATCGAGGAGGGTTATCTGCAAAGCCGCACGGCCCAGGCGGCCAAGCGGCGCAAGGAAAAGATCGACGAGGGCGAAACCGTGGTGGTGGGCCAGAACTACTTCCGCCGCGACGACGGCACGAACGATTTTGGCGAGGTCTTCCGCCTCGACCCCGAAGTCAGTGCCCGGGTGCTGGAGAAGTATCAGGCGATACTCGACAGTCGCGACAACGCCGCCGCCGAGGCGGCGCTCGGGGCCCTCGACGAGGCGGCCGGGGAGGATGGGGAAAACCTGCTGCCCTACCTGATCGAGTGCTGCCACGCCTACGCCACGGTGGGAGAGATGGTGGCGGTGCTGAAGGCGCGCTGGGGCGAGTTCCAGGAACCGGTGAAGTTCTGAGGGGGATGATGGCATTAAACGGCAAACGCATTCTCATCGCCAAGCCGGGGCTCGATGGCCACGACGTGGGCGCCAAGATCATTGCGCTCGCCTTGCGTGACGCCGGGGCCGAGGTCATCTACACGGGGCTGCGCAAGTCGCCCGAATACATCGTGCGCGTCGCCATCGAGGAGGACGTCGATGCCGTGGGGCTCTCGATCCTCAGCGGCAGCCACCTGGAGCTGGTGGCCGAGACCGTCAAGGCGTTGGCCGACCAGGGCGCTGAGGTGGCGCTTTTCGTCGGCGGCACCATACCGCAGACCGACCACGCGGCCTTGGCCGCGGCCGGCGCGGCCGGTGTCTTCACGGCCGAGATGAAGGTCGCCGACGTGGTGGCGGCGGTGGCCGAGACGTTGGCGAAGTGAAGGATCCGTAGCACCTACACCGCAAGCCATGCTGCCATGACCCAAACGGTATTCCCCAACCTGTTTTCCGCCTTTGATCTCGGTCGTTACCGATTTCGAAATCGCATATTCGTAACCGGCCACATGACCATGATGGTTACCGGCGGTGTGCCCAATGATCAGCAGGTCGCTTACTACAAAGAGCGCGCGCGGGGCGGCGTCGGATTGATCGTCATGGAGGCGGCGGCCGTTCACAAGACGGCCCTGAGAGGTGGCAGCGTCATTGACGCTTCCGACGATGCCTGCATCCCCGGCTATTCGCTTGTCGCTGAAGCCTGCGCCGAGTACGACTGTCCGGTTATTGCTCAGCTGTTCCATCCGGGCCGGGAAATGACCCTGGCCCCGGACGGCTCGCGCCTGGTCGCGTACGCACCGTCAGCCGTGCCAAACGAACGTTTCCGGGTGATGCCGCGTGCGTTGCCTGAATCCCTGATCCATGAAATCGTTTCCGGCTATGGCGATGCGGCCAGGCGCCTCGAAAACGCCGGTCTGGCTGGGACTGAAATAGTCGCTAGCATGGGATACCTGCCGTCACAGTTTCTCAATCCGAACGTCAATCAACGGTGCGATGAATACGGCGGCAATTTCGAAAACCGTTTGCGGTTCTTACGCGAAGTGATCGCCAATATTCGCGATAAGACCAAAAACACTTTTCTGCTTGGGGTACGTATCTCTATCGAAGAAATGACTCACGACGGGCTAGACAGTACTGTATCTACGAAAATCTGTCAGGCCTTGGACAAGGATAGGACACTCGACTACCTGAACATCATTGCTGGATCTTCTTCAGATGCCGCCGGGGCCATTCACATAGCTCCGCCCATGGTTGTTGAAAACGCTTACCTGGCGGCACCGGCCGGTCATTTGCGTGGGCTGTTGAACACACCGATTTTTTTGGCTGGGCGCATAAACCAGCCGCAAGACGCGGAGGCCATTCTCGATCGTGGGCAAGCCGATATGTGCGGCATGACACGCGCCACGATCTGCGACCCAAACATGCCCAACAAGGCAGCGGCGGGAGAGACAGACGATATCCGGGCCTGTATTGCTTGCAATCAGGCCTGCATTGGCCATGAACAGGTGGGCTATCCCATTTCCTGTATCCAGCGGCCGGAAACTGGGCGCGAGCTGATTTACGGCACCTTGAGGCCTGCGCCCACCTCCCGCAAGATCATGGTTGTCGGCGGCGGGCCGGCGGGGATGAAAGCCTCTATCGAGGCTAGCAGAAGGGGGCATGCCGTAACGCTTTATGAAGCCACGCGGCGGCTGGGCGGCCAGGCTCTGCTCGCGCAACAGCTCCCGGGGCGGGCCGAATTCGGTGGCCTTATAAGCAATCTGGAGCGCGAGATCGAGAGCGCGGGCGTCAAGGTCCAGACCGCCACGCTGGTGGACATCGCCACCATCGAACAGCAACAACCCGATGCCATCGTCTTGGCTACCGGGGCGTTGCCCTATCGCCCCCCTCTGGAGCTCAGCGATGATGCGTCTGTTGTTGAGGGATGGTCCGTTATTGATGGCAGCGCACAGGTCGGCGCATCGGTCGTCATCGCGGATTGGCGCTGCGACTGGGTCGGATTGGGCATCGCGGAAAAGCTGGTTCGCGAGGGTTGTCAGGTCAGGCTTTGTGTTTCGGGCATTGCCGCCGGCGAGTTCATACAGCCTTATGTTCGGGATAAATGGAACGGCATTCTGCATTCTCTCGGTGTGAAGGTAATTCCCTATATGCGGCTGGTTGGCGCCGACGTGGGTAGCGCTTATCTGCAACATACCGTTTCGGGCGAGATATCTGAGATCGGCGAAATAGACACGGTAGTTCTGGCGCAAGGGCACATCGCTCGCACCGAGTTGGAAAACAGTCTGGCGGGCTACCCGTTTGAAATTCATGTGATCGGTGATTGCCTGGCTCCGCGCACGGCAGAGGAGGCAATTCTCGAAGGCATGAAAACGGGACATATGTTGTAGTTAATCGGGAAATACAAAATGGCACGTCGTGTCGGTGGCAGAGCGGCAAAGCGCGCTGGAAAGACGCAGCATGAAGCGGCATCAGTGAAAGCGGTGCGCGGAGGTCAATACAAGCCGCTCAGCGATGCTGACGTGAGCAAAATCCATGACGCGGCACTGGAAATTCTCGAAACGGTTGGCATGGCTGGGGCCACAGACGAAGTCCGTGCCCTGGCCGTCGAATCGGGGTGTATCGCCAGCGCTGGCGGACGCCTTCAGTTTCCCCGTTCGTGGATTGACGACCTGATTGCCGCAATGCCGAAACAAATTACCCTATGTGGTCGAACGGAAGCGCTGGATGTGCAGCTTGGTGTCGGGCAGACCCATTTTGCCACCGGCGGTATGGCTGTGCAAATGGTTGATCTCGATACAGGGGACTATCGAGCCTCAACACTGAAGGACCTTTACGATTGCGCCCGCGTGGTCAACGCGCTGGAAAATATCCAGGTATTCAACCGTACCTGTGTACCCTCGGATATATCCAATCCGCGCGAATTCGACCTCGCCATCGCCTATGCCTGCGTGGCCGGAACCACCAAGCCTCTCGGTATCGGTTTCAGTCATCCGGCCCATGTCGGCGAGTGTCGGGAGATGTTTGATGTCATTCTTGGTGGCGATGGCCGCTTTGCAGACCGGCCTTTCGCGACCTGCAATACCTGCGCCGTCGTGCCGCCGTTGACCTATGGCGAGGAAAACACGGTTGTCGCCCTGCAAGCGGCGCGGTTGGGCTTCCCTGTCAAAATGGTCAATGCGGCCCAGGCAGGCGCCACCGCCCCGGCCGTCCTGGCGGGGACCTTGGCCCAAACCGTGGCCGAGACACTGGCTGGAATGGCTCTGGTACAACTGGCCAAGGCGGGCGCCCCGGTGATCTGGGCCAACTGGCCATTTGTATCGGATTTGCGGACGGGAGCTTTCACTGGCGGTGGTGGTGAAATCACCGTTCTGAACGCCGCTTCGGCCCAAATAGCGCGCTGGTATGGTTTTCCAAACAGTGTGGCGGGCGGCATGACCGACGCCAAGGAAATGGATGCACAGTACGGTTATGAAAAGGGCATGACCGATCTCGCGGCGGGGCTGGCGGGAGCCGACGTCATATACGAAAGTGTCGGGATGATCGGGTCGATCATTGGCTGCGCCTTGGAAAATTTCGTGCTCGACAACGAAATGCTCGGTGCCGCTCGCCAAACAATCAAGGGAATCGAAATAAATGACGAAACCCTGTCGGTCGACGTCATTCGCGATGTCTGTACGATGGACCAGGGGCATTATCTCGACCATGCGCAAACGCTGGAGTTGATGAAGACGGAATATCGATATCCGACGCTGGCCAGTCGGGAAACCGTGGAGGCATGGGATGAGGCGGGCAGGCCCTCTTTGCGGGAGGGAGCCAAAGTTCGGGCACGCGAAATTCTTGCAGCGGCCGAACCGCAAATTTCAAAAGAGATGGAAGACAAGATTTCCGCCCGATTGCCTGTTCATCGGGTGCATCATGGATAACGGCAATATTGCGGTCGAAAACGGCCCCACTCGGCTCCACCACAAAGCTGTGGGAAGCGGTCGACCGGCTATCCTCTTTATCCATGGCTATGGTGGCGATGCTCGCCATTGGCGGCACCAAATCGAGGCTTTGTCCAGGGTAACCTCATGCGTTTCATTCGATTTGCGTGGCCATGGAAGGAGCCGGTCTTTCCTGACAGGGTGCAATATCGAGGTCGCCGCCAATGACGCATTGGCGGTATCCCAGGAGGTGGCCGGCAAATCACCCATGGTCGTTGTCGGGCACAGCATGGGAGCCCGAATAGCACTGCAAGTGGCCATGACGGCGCCGAACCGTGTCAGCGAACTGGTTCTTGTCGACGGCAGTTGTGCGCCCGACGATCCGAAGGCCATCGCGCGGGGGGCGGAACAGGAGATTTCCCGCCTTGGTTACGAGCAGTTCGCCCGGAAGACTCTGAACGGATATTTGGTCGATCAGCTGCCGGCAAAAGATCAGCGATCCCTGCTTGCTTCCAATCTTCTGCTCGATCCGAAAGTGGCCATTACGTATTTGGCAAGTATGGCGCAATGGGATGGCCAGGGATTCGATGCCGCCACGGCGGGGGTGCAGGCAAAAGTCACCGTGCTGCAGTCCACCTCACTTGCAGAAGATACATCCCTGCCAAGGTTTCGTATTGCCGAATTGGCGACGTCGCGTTGGCTGGATGCATGGTCTCGACAGGCGCAGGCATACATCAAGAGGGTACCGAACGCCGGTCACTACACCATGCTTGAAGATCCGGCGGTGGTAACGAATGCCATCCAGAATGCCTTTCTCTCCGCCAGCCCAGTCAAGGATTGGGAGATCCGATCCAAGGCATGAATCAACAGGCCCCAACAAAATAACCCCTTGCCGTTGATGGGGCGGGCAGGGGTGGGGGAGGGGCGCTTACCTCCGGTCGCGGCCGCCCATGATCTCCATGTCTTTGTAGAGCTCGGGATTTTCCGGCTCGTAAAGGGCCCGGGTCTGATCGTCCAGGCCGCCCAGATAGTGTTGCGCCTGTTGTGGCGACATGGCCTCCACTGTGCCGTCCGGGTGCTGAATGGCGACGCCGCTTTGTTGCAGCGTCTTCAGCCGGCGGGCCCGTTCCTCGTCGTCGGGCGTACAGACCAGCATGCAAGTGCCGCAGGTCAGTTGAACGTCTTTTCCCTTGGAGGCGTAAATCAGCGGTGCCTGCAGGGTGTGGCCCGGCAAATAGGGCCTCTCCGCCCATGAATCGTAGGCCCAGGCCGTGGCCGGCTTGAGATCCTCGTCCTTCTTGGGAATGGGAAAGCGGCCCGGTGACCAGGTCGACCAGCGGCCCGAGGGATGCAGGCCGGTGAAGCCGCCGCAGACATAGGAACAGCGCTCATAGCTGGTGCGTTCGCCATAGCTGAACTCGAGGCCGCCCATGGTCACGGATACGCGCTGTTTTTTGGCTTCGCCCAAAAAACCCGAGGGGCAGGCGGCCACGCATTCCATCTTGTCGCAATCGCAGAAACTCTGTTCTGCCGGCAAGGGCTCCGTCGCCCCCAGTTCGGCCTTCGTCACCATGGTGCCGAGCACCACGTTGGCGCCGTGCTCCAGCGTCAGCACGTTGCCCGAGAGGCCGAACCAACCGACCCCACCACGCGCCGCGAGCAGGCGGTGGGAAATGTCGGGATGTTGCTCCCAGGGCACCGATTGGTCGTCGTTGCGGTATACCTGGTTGGCCTGGACGCCGACGGCTTCGAACCCGCATTCCTGGAAGAAGGAGGCCAGCTGCGAGGCCACCCCGGTGGCCATGGTGTTGGTATCGTTGTAGTCGACCTGGTGGCCGTCCCTGTCCTGCTTGGCCAGGTAGTCGCGGATCTTGTCCTGGTCGAGCGGCAGGGCGAAGGTCACGGCCGATTTGGCACCGGGCAGCACGTATTCGAGATCGGTCGACGGCGGCCCGCCTTCCAGGGTTTCGAGCGTCGTGATCCCGACCGCCGAGGCGCCGCAATTCTTGACGAAAGTCTTGGCCTTCTCGGTCAACATCTCGGCCGTGATGGTGATCGTCGGCATCAGGTGTTCCTGGCCTACCATGGCAGCGTTCCTCCCGTCGGTCGTGTCCGGAAAATTCCGCGAACGGGAGCAGTTTACCCGGGTTTGCGACCTCAAGCCACGCTTCAGCAACGGGGAGGGCCAAGGCGTCACGGGCCAAGGCGTCACGGCGTCTCGAATTGATCGTTCGGTTTCGCTGTCAGTTGTCGCGGGCGCCCTGGTTGATCCAGAACCTCACCAGCAGCCTTTCGCACTTGGACAAGCGCTTGCCCTCGTGCGGCATGCGGATGCTGGCCTCGGCGCGATGATCGATGACGACCACCAGGTTGCTCGTGAAGGCGCTGCGCGGCACCACGATGGGGCCGTGCTTG
This sequence comes from Alphaproteobacteria bacterium, assembly GCA_030740435.1. Classification (NCBI taxonomy): domain Bacteria; kingdom Pseudomonadati; phylum Pseudomonadota; class Alphaproteobacteria; species Alphaproteobacteria bacterium. Next base: position 16,875 of record JASLXG010000227.1, read on the forward strand.
GTGCCTTTCATGAGGCTTTGGTAGGTCCTCAAATCGAGACCGCTTTGCTCGTAGCCCTTTTCACCCGGCTGGTGGCACTCCAGGCAGCGCAACTCGAGGATGGGAAAGACGTCGTGTTCGAAGCTGACCACTTCCGCCGCCAGCGCCGCCGGCCACCACAGCAACGCCGACACGATGGCGAAAAGGCCGTTCCTTCCGATGCAAGGCATGTCCAACCCCCTTTCGCGGTGGAGGGTTTGAACCATGCAGGGCCAATTCCGGGCGACCGAATCCGGCCGAGCCCTACCTGCCCGCAGCCGCGGCGGAGGCGTAGCGCCAATCGGCGGGCGTGCCGCCGATACGTCGACGGTGCGGGCGACAAACTCCACCGCGTTCAGGCTATGCCATGAGGTGTACCCTGTCGCCGTGGCATATCGTCACGGCCGGCTGACGACAACGGCTTGACGAAAATTGCGGCACCGAGACTGCCATTTGGCGATCTTGGGCGGCGATTCACCAACTGGCTCTCCCCGGTTGCCCTCGGTTGCCCTCGGTTGCCAATGATGGCAATGGTGGCCTAGTTTTTGGGTGGCCAGGCTGAAGAGGAGAGACAACGTGCCGAAAGCTCTGTTGACCGGCTCTTTCGTGGCCCTGATCACGCCCATGAACCAAGACTATTCCATCGACTTCGGCGGCTTTGGCACGCTGATCGAGTTCCAGCGCCGGAACGGCTCGTCCGGGGTCCTGATCATGGGATCATCGGGCGAGGTTTCCATGCTGACGCCGGAGGAACGCCACGCCATCGTCCGCCAGACCGTGAAGCACAAGCAGCCGGGCCTGGAGATGTGGTACGGCTGTACCGGCCCCACCACCGAAGCCACCATCGCCTACGTCAAGCAGGCGGCGGCCGAAGGCGCCGACGGTGCGGTGATCGCCGCGCCTGCCTACATTTGCGCCGCCAACCAAGACATCGTCGAATACTTCCTCGAAGTGGCCGATGCCTCGCCCATTGCGCTGGGCGTCTACAACAACCCGCCCCGGGTCAAGACGGACTTGACGGCCGAGGAGATCCTGCGCCTGGCCGAACATCCCATGATCCGGGTCTTGAAGGAATCCACCGCCCGGGTGGCTCAGGTGGCACAGCTCGCCCGTGCCAAACCCGAGATCAGCCTGATGTGCTGCTGTTCCCCCAACCTGGGCCTGATCGTGCCGACCATGTCCTTGGGCGGACACGGCACGGCCAACATGACCGGCAACCTCATCCCCCGCGAGATGGCGGTGATCTCCAAGCCCTGGCAAAGCCAGGAAGACGCGGAGAATTTCCGCGCCGCCTATCTGCGCAATTTGCCCATGCTCCACTACGCCTATTCGGCCATCAATCCGGTGCCGATGAAGTCGCTGATGGCGGCGCTGGGCTTGCCGGCCGGGCCGCTGCGCAAACCGCTGAACGCACTTCGCGGCGAGGCCTTGCAACGCGGCCTGGATATCGTGCGTGAGCTGGACCTGGTCCGGGCTTACGGCTTGTCGCCGGTCCGCAGCCTCGATGCCGCCGAATAGAGGCTAGACCTCGCGCCCCATCAAGGCCCGCGGCGTGGATCTGTGTGCCGCACCGGTGTCGTGAAGGCGCCGGATATTGGCGTTCCGACAGCTCTGTTTCAAACGTTATGCGTATATCGCAAAGCGCTATACGCCAAGCGGAAAACCTGTTCCCGCGAACGCTACTTCGCGTTTGTCGCACTTGCCGCTATCGTGCAGCATATGGTTGGGGGCAGCGGAAAGGCGGGAGCATGGCATCACCGACATACGTGGAGACGCCCGGCGCCAAGATGGTCTACCTGATCAAGCGCCGCTCGAGGGCTTCGCACGAGGAGCTGATCGCGCACTGGTTCGCCAACCACATGCCGCCCACGATCGCGCGCATGGAGAAGAACAAAAAATCCGGCAAGCTGCATGCCAGCCGTTACGTGGCGACGCTTTTCGATCTCCGGGCCGGCAAACCCCACGTTTGGGACGGCATGGCACATCTCTGGTACCCGGAGGTGCCGCCGCCGCCGCCCCTTCCCCATGGCACGGAGCCCAGCGATACCTTCCAGGAAATGGCCGAGCCCTACCACCCCTGGGCGACGCGCGAGTACCTGGCCATGGACGGCGCACTGCCGCTCGAGCCGCCGACGCTGGACCCGCCGTTTCCCTGCACGCGAAGCGGTTTCTTCAAGGTCACGTTCCTGGTTCCCATGCAAGCAGGCGGCGACCGCGAGGCGCTATTCGCCCACTGGCTCGAGGTTCACATCCCCAACGTGCGCCACACCATGGAAGGCATTGGCGGCTTTCGCTACGCCGTCAGCCACAGCCTGCAGCCGGAGACGGAACCCTATGCCGGCATGGCGGAATTGTATTTTGCCAACGCCTCGGGCTGGGCCCGCTATCGCGAACACATCAAACCCGACGGCATGCAAGAGTGGGTCGATTACGAGCGGCTGCTGATATTCACCAGTGGCACGGAGATGGTGGGGATTGCCTAGGCCGCCCTGACGGCGCGCCTGATCTCGGCGCCGTGCTTCTTTTCCGCCCGGGCCAGATCGAAATCGGCCTGCAACCTGAGCCAGACCTTGGCACTGCCGCCCAAGTAGGCAGCCAGGCGCAACGCGGTTTCGGGCGAAACGGCGCGGCTCATTTTCAGGATCGCCGCAATGCGCGTCGGCGGCACACCCAATTCGAGGGCGAAACGATGCGCGCTCAGCCTCCGGGCGGCAAGCTCGTCCTTGAGGATTTCACCGGGGTGAGTGGAGAGGGGCACGGGTCGTTTCTCCCTGTCGCTGCTTGCGACCGCGGGCGCGCCGCGGTCAATAATGGTCCGGGATCTCATTCCTCAGGCCCGAAAACGTCAGCCGTGATTTGCCGGCGGGTCGTTATCTCCGTTGTCATGGCCGGGGTGTCGGTTGCGGCCTGCTTTCCGCTTGCATCAAAAGGCGCAGGGACGCATCGTCCGCCGAACGACGGATCCGCGATACCAGCCGAGGGAGGAAAAAATGGACGTGAAGAGCAAGAAGGCCATCGTCTTCGGGGGCACATCCGGGATCGGGTTGGCCACCGCGCGGCAGCTCGCGGATGCCGGAAGCGATGTGATCGCCATCAGCCGCGAACCCGAGAAAGCCGGCGATCCCGGCCCGGGCATAACCTTGGAGCAATGCGACGTTCGTGATCGCGAGGCGCTGCCGGCGTTATTTCAGAAGCTGGCGCCCTTCGACATTCTAATAAGCGCCGCCACCGGTGGTGGGCGCGCCGTCGGCCCGTTCCTGGAAATGGACATGGATGGCTATCAGCGTTCTTTCGACAAGCTGTGGGGCTATGCCAATATCGTGCGTTTCGGGGCCGAGCACCTGTCGGCGGAGGGCAATATCGTGCTGGTCTCCGGTGCCCCGGCACGCCGCATGAAACCCGGCCAGATCGCCATTGGATCGGTCGGCGGCGCTGTCGAGGCCTTCGTACGCGGTGTCGCTCCCGAACTCGCGCCCCGCCGCATCAACGTTGTCTCGCCCGGCCAAATCGACACACCGATGGTGCCGCTCGAGGGCGCCGAGCGCGAAGCGCTTTACAAAAAGAATACCGCCAGCCACCTCATTCCCCGCGCCGGCACGGCCGACGAAGTGGCCCAGGCGATCATGCTGGTGGTGCAAAACGACTTCATGACCGGGACCACCGTGGACGTTGACGGCGGATGGCTTTTGTCGTGAGGCGGGCTATAGGGCGGTGGGCAGGAGATTTGGCATAGGCGCCGGAACGGTTGCTACGGAGCAACTAGCCGTAGGCGGCAGTATGAGAGGAAACCATCATGAAGCTTTTTCACGCCCCGAATTCGCGTTCCATGCGCATCGTCTGGTTGCTTGAGGAACTGGGTCTCGAGTACGAACTGGTCGGCTTCAAGCTGGGTGACAAGGCCATGCGCGAGCCCGAGTATCTGCGGCTAAACCCCATGGGCCGGGTTCCCACCTTGCAGGACGGCGACGTCACGATTTTCGAATCCGGGGCCATCGTCGAATACGTCCTGGCCAGGCATGGCGGGGGGAGAATGGTTCCCGATAGCGCCTCGCCGGAATTCGCTGATTACCTCCAGTGGCTGCACTACGCCGAAGGCATGATCATGCCGCAGGTCAACATCATCATCGTCGAGACCCTGTTCCTACCCGAGGAAAAACGCAATCCAGTCAATCTCGCCCGGGCGCAAAAGCTCCTGAACAAGAGCCTGCAAGCGGTCGAGACGGGCCTTGAGGGACGCGACTACGTCGCCGGCGGGTTTTCCGGGGCCGATATCATGACGGGGCACGCCTGCGTCGTTGCCGAACGGCTGGGGGCGGATCTCGCGGAGCTGCCCAACGTCAAAGCCTATGTCGAGCGCCTGAAAAACCGGCCGGCCCTGCAAATGGCCATGGCGGCGTGAGCGCGGTGTGAGGGTGATCGGCTGGGCCAAACGGCTTCACCGACACGGAGAATCAGTTAGACAATCTTGGTTCTCCATTGGACATTGCAAGAGTCCGTGAACTTCCCCCCGGCCAATCCAAGGATTTGGCCGAATCGGGCGGGGTCTGCTTTCGCCCCCGACAATCCCCTCACCCCACCAACCTCTCCCGCCCGGCCCAATAGGGCGCCCGCAACTCCCGCTTCAGCACCTTGCCCACGGCGCTTCGCGGTATGGCGTTCGTGAAATCCACCGTCTTTGGCGCTTTGACGCTGCCGATCTTCTGTTTGCAAAGAGCGATGATGTCGTCGGCGCTGGCTTCATGGCCGGGTTTGAGCTCGACGATCGCCTTGATCGCCTCGCCCCATTTTTCATCCGGCACGCCGATGACGGCGCATTCCTGGACCGCCTCGTGGGCCAGGATCGCTGCCTCGACCTCCGTCGAGTAGACGTTGAAGCCGCCGCTTATGATCATGTCCTTGGCCCGGTCGACCAGCGTGTAGTAGCCGTCCGGGTCGCAAAAGCCCACGTCGCCGGTGTGGTACCAACCAAAGGCGAAGGCTTCTTCCGTGGCTTCGGGGCTTTGGTAGTAGCCTTTCATGACCATCAGCGAGCGCACCACGATCTCGCCGGTTTCGCCTTCGCCCAGCAGGCGGCCGTCTTCGGCCATGATGGCGAGTTCGACACCCGGCGCGGCGCGGCCGCAGCCGCGGAGGCGGTCGTCAGGGGCGATTTCATTGCCGATCTCGTTGCCGACGAAATGTTCGGCGGGGGGCAGGTACGTCAGCGGAAACAGCGTTTCCGTCTGGCCGAACATCTGGGTCATGACGGGGCCGAAAACGTCGATGGCTTCCCTGAGCCGCGTCGGTGACATGGGCGAGGCGCCGTACATGAAGAATTCCAGGCTGGAGTAGTCGAAGTCGCGCACCTCCGGCACGGCCAGCATGAGGTAGATCAGCGTCGGCGGCAGAAAGAGCGAACTCACGCCGTGGCGCGGGATGGCGGCCAGGATGTTCTTGGGCTCGGGCACGCCCTGCAGCACCAGCGTGCCGCCGGCGGCGTAGATGGCATACGTGATGTAGCCCGCCGCGTGGGTCAGCGGCGCCACGGCGAAATAGACCGGGCGTTTCCTGAACGGCAGCGTGGCCGAGAGCACCAGGGTCTGGACCGCCGTGGCCCGGTGGGTCTGCTCGACGCCCTTGGGCGTGCCCGTGGTGCCGCCGGTGCCGGCCATCATGACGATGCCTTCGGGGTCGTAATCGTGCGGCAGCTCGGCTGCCGGGTGCTCGGCGATCCAGTCCAGGAATGCCGGGCCGCCGTCGGGCTCGTCGAGGCAGACGAGAAGTTTTATGCCGGGTATGCGGGCGCGAAATTCCGTCACGCTATCGGCGAACCGGCTTTGGTAAAACAGCACGTCGCAGTGAAAATTTTCCAGCACGTAGGCGTGGTTGTCGGCGGCGTCGCGGGGATTGAGCGGCACCCAGGTCAGCCCGGCCCGCATCAGCGAGAGCGTGGCGCTGACCGAAAGCGGGTGGTTGAGGCTGAGCACAGCACCTTTCCCCGACTCGAAGCCGGCGGCCTTCAGCGCCTGGGCCGCCTTGAGCGTCATCTCGCGGACCTCGGCATAGGTATGCCGGCTGCCGTCGTCGTCGCTGACCAGGCAGTCGCCATCCGGGTTGATCTCGCAACCCCGGTCGAAATAGTCGATCAAACGCATGAACGCCCCCGCTGCTCCCCAACCGCGCCGCACAGTGTAGACTGGTGGCCGGAGGACCCGCCATGCCCAAGACAAGCCCATGACCAAGATCGTCGACCTTTCCGTGGCCATCGAGGACCATTTGCGCTGGCCCGTGGACCGCAAGCTGCTGGCCTCGCATGACGAAGGCTCGAATTTCCAGGTGACCTATGTGGGCGGCGCCGTGCACGGCTTCACTCACATGGATGCACCGATCCATTTCGTGGCCGGCGGGGCGACCAGCAGCGAGGTGGCGCTGGAGAAAACCGTGGGCGAGGCGGCCATGGTCGATCTCCGGCCCATCGCCGAGAACACCGAAATCACGACCGAGGCGTTGGCGGCGCGGGCCGGGCACGTGGGCGAGGGCGACATCGTGCTGCTCAAGACCTGCTGGGACGAGCAACGCGAATTCCACACGCCCGAGTTCTGGACCACGGCACCATACCTCTCGCGGGGTGCCTGCGAATGGCTGCTGGAACGCGGCATCCGGGCGCTGGGCGTCGATTTCCCCCAGGACTACCCGATCCGCGGCCTGCTCAGCGGCGAAATGGCACCGACCAGCGAATACGTCAGCCACGACGTTTTGCTCAGGAATGGCGTCATCCTGATCGAATACCTTTGCAACATGGGCGCGCTGGAGCAGGACCGCGTCATGCTGGTGGCACTGCCGCTCAAGCTCCCCGAATCCGACGGCGCCCCCAGCCGCGTCATCGCACTGCTCGACTAGTCGGGAGACCGCCATGAAACTCGGCCGCTTCATCGTCGACAGCCATGTGCATGCCCAGCGCTTCGCCGCCGGCAAGGCCTTCCAGGAGAAGATCGGCAAGGATACCGAGAAGGCGTCGTATACCGACCTGGCCGGCACCATGGCGCTCTTGGAGCCCTACGACAATTCGCCCCGGTTGCTCTATGACATGGACGTCTACAGCGTCGACATGTGCGTGCTGCTGCCGGCTTTCGGCATGACCAACGAGCTGAATGCCGAGCTTGTCGAGCGCCACCCCGACCGCTTCGTCGCCGTCTGCTCCGCCACGGACACGGCCCAGAAGGCGGCCCGCGGCGAAGCCCCCTGGACACCCGAGGCGGCGGCGGCGGAATGCGATGAACTGCTCGCCAGTGGCAAGTTCGTCGGGCTGGGCGAGGGCTTTCCCGCCGATGCCGGCAATCGCAAGACCGTGGGCCAGGTCGAGCGCCTGGACCAGATCCGTCCCACCATGGCGGTGGCGCAAAAGCACGGCGTGCCCGTGCGCATGCACACGGGCGTCATCATGGGCTATCCGCTGACGCATCATTTCTGGCCCGAAACCCTCAATCCCATGTGGGCCACCGACTTGGCCGTCGAGTTTCCCGACGTGCCCATCATCCTGGAGCACGGCGGCCTGCAGGGCTGGTGGTCGGAACGCCTGGTGGAAGAGGCGCTTTGCGTCGCTGCGGCCAACGACAACGTTTTCCTCGAAACCGGCCTCTGGTGGTCGGAGCTCTACAAGAAGGCGCTGATGGATCCCAACATCGGTGCCGAGAAACTCCTGTGGGGCTGCGATTGGGGAGCGTCCATTCCCTTCCATGCGCAATACGATTCGCAGCCGCCGGCCTACGCCGTGCAGGTGCGCAAGCAAAAGCTGGTGCGCCACCAGATCGACGTCTGGGGCTGGAGCTTGAAGCAGCTCTGGCGCCTCGACATCGTGCAGGACGATCTGAATTTGATTTTAGGTGGCAACGCGGCGCGGCTCTACCAGTTGCCGGTGCCCCACAAGCGCCTCTTCCGTCCGGCCTACAACGCGCCGCAGGAGCCGCCGGTCGCCGATGACGAGGATAGTATTGCGCCGCAATGTTGTTGATGAGGGAATCCGATGACGAAGCCGACAAGCAACACCGAACAGTTGAGCGATCTCGACGTCTGGCTGGAAAAGGCCGAGGCTTTGGGCGAGATCAAGCGCATCGAGGCGCCGGTCAACGCCGACCTGGAAGCCGCCACCGTGGCCTATATGTCGGGCCGCGAAGTGGGTAGCCCGGCGATCCTCTTCGAGAACATCGAAGGCCACGAGGGCTACCGGGCGCTTTTCAACATGCTGGGCTCGAGCCTCAACCGCCTGGCGCTGGCCATCGGCGAGGAGCCCAGCGACGATGCCGTGGCGCTGGTGCGGGTGCTCAAGGAAAAGATGCACAGGAAAGAGGCGCCGCGCGTCGTGGCGGCCGAAGGCGCGCTGGTCAACCAGAACATCGAACGCGGCGACGATATCGACGTGGGCAAGTTTCCCGCCCCGCGCATGTGGCCCTTGGACGGCGGGCGCTACATCGGCACCGCCGATGCCGTGATCACGCGCGATCCGGAAAGCGGGCGCATCAACCTGGGCACCTACCGCCAGATGATCAAGGGGCCGAACGAGGTGGGTTTCTATGTCTCACCGGGGAAGGATGCGCTGCTCGATCGCGAGAAATGGTGGAAGCTGGGCAAGCCGGCCCCGGTGGCGGCGGTCTACGGCCTCGATCCGCTGCTTTTTATCGTCGCCGCCACCAGCTTTCCCAAGGGCGAATCGGAATACGACTACTACAGCGGCATCAACGGCGACCCCATCGAGGTCTTCGAGTCCGACGTCACCGGCCTCCTGCTGCCGGCCCGGGCCGAGATCATCGTCGAGGGCTTTTGCTATCCCGACGAGACCTTCGACGAGGGGCCGTTTGGCGAGTTCACCGGCTATTACGGGCGGCCCGAGGCGCCGACGCCCTACATCCGCATCGACACCGTGCGGCACCGCGACAATCCCACGCTGACCTGCGCCCTGATGGCGGATTGGCCTTCCAACGAATGCGGCCTCTTCTGGGCCATGGCCCGGGCCGCCAAGATCTGGAACGACCTCGACAAGATGGGCGTGCCCGGCATCCGCACCGTCTGGTCGCCGCCCGAGGCCGCCGGCTGGGGCATGACGGTGGTGTCGATAGAACAGGCCTACCCCGGCCACGCGGCCCAGGTCATGGCGCTGGCGGCCCAGTGCATGGGCGGGGCTTATTTTTCGAAATACATCGTCGTCGTCGACCACGACGTCGACGCCACCAGCCTGGCCGAAGTGGTCTGGGCCATGGTGACGCGGTCGCGCCCGGCCCAGTCGATCGACATTCTGCGCGAGACCTGGTCGACTTTCCTCGATCCCAGCCAGAACCCGCCCGAGATCCGGCCCATCGGCTCCAAGTGCCTGATCAACGCCTGCATGGAATTTCGCTACTTGAACGACTTCGCACCGCGCAGCAAGCTCTCCGAGCGGGCCTACGGGGCGGCCGTCGGGCGCTGGCAGGAACTCGGCTTCGAGGGCCCGCCGCCCAGCCTTTCGGTGTTCGAGGAGACGCCGTTCGAGGAGCCTGAATAGCGCCGTGGCGCGCCTGCCGCCAGAGGTCGGCGGCAAGGCGCGGCGCCTGATTGAGCGGCGCTGACTCTTCCTAACCCGGCCACCCGAGAGCAAATCCCGCTGCACTCCAACAGTTTATTTTTAAACGAAAAAAATTCCTAGTTAGTCCCCTGTTAAGAAGCCGTTTTGAGCATTGAGATCGGGGTTAGCGCGGCCCATATTGCGGCGATGATTTTGCACAAAAGTTTCCTCAACCACTTGAGGATGAGGCGGAAGTTGTAGCCGACGGCGGTCATGACGGCGTT
>JASLXG010000228.1 GCA_030740435.1 Alphaproteobacteria bacterium
GTAGAGGATGGGGGCCACGAAGGCATCGACGGCGGGCAGCTCGACGGTGTGCTTGGCACGTTCGCCCAGCGCCGCGATGCCGGCGGCGTCGCTGAGGAAAACGACGTGGGCGCCTCGCGCGATAACCTCTTCCATGTTCGAGGCGGTCTTCTCAAACAACGGGTCCGAGGGCGCCATGACGACCACCGGTACGGATTCGTCGATCAGTGCGATGGGGCCGTGCTTGAGCTCGCCGGCGGCGAAGCCTTCGGCGTGGATATAGGAGATTTCCTTGAGCTTGAGGGCGCCCTCCAGGGCTATCGGATAGGAGGGGCCGCGGCCGATATAGAGGATATCGCGGGCCTCGGCCAGCTCATGAGCCAGCGCCTGCAGCGCTTCGTCGTGGTAGAGCACCTCGGCGGCCCGGGCCGGCACCTCGGCGATGGCCTTTGAAAGCTCCTCCTCGCGGGCGTGATCGATGCTGCCACGGGCAGAGGCCGCGGCGATGGCCAGGCAAGCGAGGGTGACAAGCTGGCAGGTAAAGGCCTTGGTCGAGGCGACGCCGATCTCGGGCCCGGCGTGGGTAGGCAGCACCAGGTCCGATTCGCGCGCCATGGTGCTCTCGCCGACGTTGACGATGCTGGCCACGTGCTGGCCCTGTTGGCGGGCATACCTGAGCGCCGCCAAAGTGTCGGCGGTTTCGCCCGACTGCGAGATGAAAAGTGCCAGGCCGCCCGCCGGCATGGCCGCCGCGCGGTAGCGGAATTCCGAGGCGATGTCGATCTCGACGCCGAGGCCGGCGACCTGCTCGAACCAGTACTTGGCCACCATGGCGGCATAGAACGAGGTGCCGCAGGCGACGATGGTGACTTTGGGCAGCTCGGCAAAATCGAAGGGCAGCACCGGCAACTGGATCGAGCGGCTGGCCGGATTGAAGTAGGCGTTGAGGGTGTCGCCGATCACCGTCGGCTGCTCGTAGATCTCCTTGAGCATGAAGTGGCGGTGGTTGCCCTTGCCCACGGTGGCGCCGCTTAGCGCCGTGGTCTTGACCTCGCGCTCGACCGGTCGGCCGTCGGTCCCGCGCACCTCGGCGCCACCACGGTCGATAACCACCCAGTCGCCTTCTTCCAGATAGGTGATGCGGTCGGAAAGCCCGGCCAGGGCGAGCGCATCGGAACCGAGGAACATTTCGCCCTCGCCCCAACCCACCACCAGCGGGCTGCCCAGCCGGGCGCCGATCATCAGATCGTGCTCGCCGGCGAAGATGATGGCCAGGGCGAAGGCGCCGTGCAGGCGTTTCAGGGCCTCGTGTGTCGCCGCCACCGGCTCGAGCCCGCGATCCAGATGCGCCGTGATGAGCTGCACCACGGCCTCGGTATCGGTGTCGGTGACGAAGTCGTAGCCATCGGCCGCCAGTTCCTGGCGCAGCTCGCGGTAGTTCTCGATGATGCCGTTGTGCACCATCGCCACCCGTGCCGTGGCGTGGGGATGGGCGTTCTTCTCGTTGGGCACGCCGTGGGTGGCCCAGCGCGTGTGGCCGATGCCGATGGTGCCGGCCAGAGGCCGGTCGTCCAGCAGCGCACCCAGGTTGCCAAGCTTGCCCTCGGCGCGGCGGCGCTCGATCGAGCCGTTGACGAGCGTAGCGACGCCGGCCGAATCGTAGCCCCGGTATTCCAGCCTTCTCAGGCCGGCCAGCAATATGGGCGCGGCTTCGGCCTTACCGATGACACCTAGGATGCCACACATGCGCTAGTCGCCCCTCTTTCTCGCCCGGAAACGGCTGGCCCAGCCGGCAAGCTCCTTTTGCGGTGCTCGCGTGACGGCCAGCGCCTCGGCGTCCACGTCCTTGGTGATGGTGCTGCCGGCCCCGACGATGGCGCCGTCGCCGATCTTGACGGGTGCCACCAGGGCCGAATTCGAGCCGATGAAGGCGCCGGCGCCGATGTCGGTGAAGGATTTGTCGAAGCCATCGTAATTGCAGGTGATGGTGCCAGCGCCGACGTTGGCGCCTGGGCCCACCCGGGCGTCGCCGACGTAGGTCAGATGGTTGACCTTGGCGCCGGCTTCGATGCTGGCCTTCTTGATTTCGACGAAGTTGCCGACCCGGGCGCCGGGACCGACGTCCGTTTCGGGCCTGAGCCGGGCGAAGGGGCCGATGGTCGCTCCGGCCGCCACGCGGGCGCCCTCGATATGACTGAAGGCTTTGATGGTGACGCCGTCGCCGATCTCGGTGCCGGGGCCGAAGAAGACCTGGGGCTCGACCACCACGTCGCGGCCGAGACGTGTATCGAAGCTGAAAAAGACGCTGTCGGGATCATAGAGCGTGGCGCCTTGGGCCATGGCGGCGGCTCTCAGGCGGCGCTGTATCACTGCTTCCGCGAGCGCCAGTTCGGCCCGCGAGTTGACGCCCAGCACTTCCTCGGGATCACCTTCCAAAAAAGTGCAATCCAAGCCCAGGCTGCGGGCCACGGCGACGATGTCGGTGAGGTAGTATTCCTGTTTGGCGTTCTGCTTGCCGACACCGTCCAGGAGTTCGAACAAGCGCCTCCCATCGACCGCCACGACGCCCGAATTGCACAGCTGCAACGCCCGCGTGGCTTGGTCGGCGTCGCGCCATTCGACGATTGCTTCGAGGCCGCCCTCAGCCATCGTGACCAGGCGGCCGTACTGGTTCTCGCCTTGGGGCCGGAAGCCCAACACGGCAACCGCTGCCTCGCCCCGGGCAGCCACCAGGGCGGCCAGTGTCTCACTTCGGAAAAGCGGTGAATCGCCAAAGATCACCAACACGTCGCCGGCAAAGTCCGTCAGTGCTTCATGCGCCTGCAGCACGGCGTGGCCGGTGCCGAGTTGGGGATCCTGGATCACCACCTGGGCCGGGGCCACGGCCTCGGCCACGTCCTCCATTCCGGGGCCCACCACGGCCACCATGCGCGCAGGACCCAGTTCCGCCAGGGTGGCCATGACGTGGCCGATCAGCGGCCGGCCGGCCAGCGGATGCAGGACCTTGGGCAGGTCCGATTCCATCCGCGTTCCCTTGCCCGCTGCGAGAACGATAACGGCGAGGTTGCTGTCCGTTGCCATGCTTTCGCGATCTCCGGGTGCGCCGGCCGGGTTTCCGCCGCCACGCGGCTCCGCCGCCGCGCGGCCTTTTCGGTTGGCTGCGGTCGGCGGGGCGTCTAAAACAACCCGGGACGGCAGCCGGGCGGACCATGCCACAAAGCCCGGGGAGGCGCCAAGTAACTAATTCTTACGAATTTTTTCACTGGATCCCGAATGTCGAACCCGGCCATCATCTTCGATCTCGACGGCACCCTGGCGGAAACCGCCGGCGACCTTTCCGACGCCGTCAACCACGCCCTGGAGATCATCGGCCGGCCGGCCCTGGCCATGCGCGAACTCAGGGACTTTATCGGCGGCGGCCTCAGGCAAATGATCGTGCGTGGCCTGGAGCGCACCGGCGGTGCACCTTCCGAGGCCCGCACCGACGAACTCCTGGAACAGGCCTTTACTTTCTACGCCGCCAATCTCTGTCGCCGCAGCGAAGCCTTCCCCGGGGTGCCGGAAGTGCTCGGCGGTTTGCGCCAGGCCGGACATGCCCTGGCGGTCTGTACCAACAAATCGATGCGCTTCACCACGCCGCTCCTGGCCGATCTCGGGCTCGACGGTTTCTTCAGCGTCGTCATGGGCGGTGACAGCCTGGCCGTGCGCAAGCCCGATCCCGGCCACCTGCTGGCCGTCGTCGCGGCGCTCGGCGGGGTGCCGGAGAACGCCATCATGGTGGGCGACAGCCTGACCGACGTAAGAACGGCAAAAGCCGCCGGCATTCCCGTGGTGGCGGTGAGCTTCGGCTACAGCGAGGTGCCGCCGGCCGAGCTGGGTGCCGATGCCCTGATCGATCATTTTCACGAATTGCCGGCGGCCATCGCCGGGCTTGGGCGATGATCGTCGACCTGGCATTCGGCGAATCGACGCTGGCAGTCAGACTGCCGGAGGGCTGCCGGGCCACGGTGTTGCGCAAACGGCCGCTGGCGGTACTGCCCGATCCGGCCGCCGCTCTCGCGAGGGCCCTCGATCGGCCCCTCGGTGCGGCTCCCTTGGACGAACTGGCGCGGGGCTGCAAATCCGCCTGCATTCTCATTTGCGACATCACCCGGCCGGTGCCCAACGGCCTCTTCCTGGGCCCCATGATCCGGCGCCTGCTGGCCCAGGGTCTGGCCGCCGAGGCCATTACCGTGCTGGTGGCGACGGGCCTCCATCGCCCCAACGAGGGCGCCGAGCTCGAGGAACTGGTCGGCGACCCCTGGGTCCTGGAGACGGTCGAGGTGGCCAACCATTTCGCGCGCAACGACGCCGACCACGTCGACCTGGGTCGTACGGCCAAGCGGGGCACGCCGATTCGTCTTGACCGGCGTTTCGTCGAGGCCGATCTGCGTATCGCCACGGGACTGGTGGAGCCCCATTTCATGGCCGGCTATTCCGGCGGGCGCAAGGTGGTGGCGCCCGGCATCGCCCACGAGGAGACCATTCGCACCTTCCACTCGGCCCGTTTCATGGAAGACCCGGCCGCCATCCAGTGCAACCTCGAGGGCAACCCGCTGCACCAGGAACAGCTCGAAATCATCGACCTGCTGGCACCGGTTTATGCCCTCAACACGGTGCTCGACGAGGAACGAAATCTGGTCTACGTCAATTTCGGCGATATCGTCGAGAGCCACCTGGCGGCCGTCGACTTCGTGCGAAGCGCTACCGAAGTGGCGGTGGGGCGACGCTTTGCCACCATCCTCACCTCGGCCGCCGGCTATCCCCTGGACAAGACCTACTACCAGACCGTCAAGGGCATGGTGACGCCCTTGGACATCCTCGAGCCCGGCGGCACCATCATCATCGCCTCGGAATGTTCGGAGGGTTTCGGCTCGGTCGAATTCGCGGCGGCCCAGCGGCGCCTGGTCGAACAGGGCCCCGAGGCCTTTCTCGAGGGCCTGCTGGCCAAGCGCCTGGCCGACGTCGACGAATGGCAGACCGAGATGCAGCTCAAGGCCATGCGCCTGGGCGAGGTCAAGTTCTTCACGCCTGGTCTGACGGCGGACGAGCTGCTGCTGACGGGAGTGGAGACGGTGGATTCGCTCGAGGCCGCCGTGGCCCAAGCCATGGCACGCAGCGGCGACCCCGCTGTGGCCGTGATTCCCGAAGGCCCCTACGTGGTGCCGTTCTTCCGACCCGACGGCACTGCATGAACAGAGAGAAAAACACCCCCTCCCCACAGGGCGGAAGCTTGGGGGAGGGCAGGGTGGGGGTGTTTGGTTTCGCCTTCGGCGAGGGCCGGGCGACCTATTTTGCGGCCACCATGCGGGCCGCCGTCAGCGCCCTGATGGCGGCGCAGGCGGCGCCGTAGCCGTTGTCGATGTTGCAGACCATAACGCCCGGCGCGCAACTGGCCAGCGAGGCCGCGAAGGCGGTTTCGCCGTTCAGCGCCACGCCGTAGCCGGTCGAGGTGGGTACCGCGATCAACAGCCCCGGCACCAGGCCGCCCAGCACCGTCGGCATGGCGGCATCCATGCCGGCCAGCGCAATCACCACGGGGTGGCGCTTGATCTCGTCGACGCGGTCCATCAGGCGCCAGATACCGGCCACGCCGACGTCGAAGATGGCGGTCGAGCCCAGGCCGTGGAATTCCAGCGTGCGGATGGCCTCGCGGGCCGGGCCGGCGTCCGAGGTGCCGGCCGTGACCACGGCGACCTGGGCCGGCGCCAGAGGCCGCAAAGGCCGCATGAAGAAGGCGGTCTCGGAGACCGGGTCGTAGTCGAGCCGGCGCTGCTGTTCCGGGGCCAGTTCGGCGGCCTTCTCGGCGCCGAGACGGGTGAGCAGCAAGGTCTCGCCGCCGGCCCGGGCCTGGTCGAGAATTTCGCCGATCTGGGCCGGCGACTTCTGGGCACAGAGCACGGCCTCACTGATGCCCAGGCGCTGGTGGCGCTGGAAATCGAGTTTGACTTCGGCGCTTTCCATCATTCGGCCGCCTGGCGGTCGCCGACGAAGGCGCTGCCGCGCTGGTAGGTGGTGAGGCGAAGGGTACGCTCGGCCGGCAAGCGGAAGCGTTGGCGGAGCCTCTCTATCAGACCCTGCCGGTCGGCCAGAGCAGCGAAGGCCTGGCCATCGAGCTCTATGACCAGGCCCTCGGCACGCACCCGGCAGCGTACCGTTCGCGGCTCGATGGTCCGGCGCAGCCAGCTTTCCACGCCGTCGACCAGCTCGAGGTCCGGGGCCGTGATGGGGATGCCGGTCTCGATGCGGCTGGCCAGACAGGGCGAGGCCGGCAGGGCGGCAAGCTCGGGCAGGCCCAGGCGCCGCGCCAGGGCGCGCACCGCTTTCTTGTCGAAGCCGGCTTCGACGTAGGGGTGGCGCACGGCGTTCTCGACGGCCGCCCGCAGGCCGGGGCGAAAATCGCCGAGATCGTCGCAATTGGTGCCGCTCAGCACCACGCCGGGCGTCATGGTGGCCAGCGTGCGGTAGAGATTGGTCTTGCAGAAATAGCAGCGGTCGAGGGGATTGGCGCGGTAGCGTTCGTCGCCGAACTCGCCGGCATCGACCAATTCGAGGCGCCAGCCCTCGGCTTGGGCCTGGGTCTTCACGCGCTCCGTGGCGGCAACGGGAACGGCCGGCGATACTGCGTGAACCATGCTTGCCCGGGCCCCGATGGTGCGCCGGGCGAAGCTCGAAAGCGTCATCGAATCGACGCCGCCCGAGACGGCGACGGTGGCCTCGCCGCAACCCTCCAGGATCCCTGCCAGTCTCTGTTCAAGCCGCTCCGTCACTCTCGTTTCCTTCCCCTTCCCGCAAGGCCTTGGCCTCGGCCTCGCGCCGCGCCGCGCGCCGGGTCTGGGCGCCGTCGATGGCGGCCAGGTCGTCCATCTCGGCCTTGGCCGTGGTGCCCCTGCGCCGCCGGGCCAGCTTGACGCCGACGCCACCCACCCGGCTGCTTCGGCGGGCGAGTGTACACCGGGCCTGGGCCTCGCGGCGAACGCCCAATGTCGTGGTCTCGTCGAGGATCTCGGCGATCACCCGCTCGGCCGCCTCGGGCCGAGCCAGTATCTGGAGCGCCGTGGCCACGCGGCCCTTCTTGGCGAACACCGGCCACTGGCAGACGTCTATGACGCCTGCGTTCTTGCGCAGGTGGTCGAGCGCCACGGCCAGGTCCTCGGGGCTCTGGTCGTCGATTTCGCAGCGCAGCACCTCGACTTGGTCGGTGTTCAGGGTGCCGATTTCGGCTCCCGGAGCGTCGGCGTAGAGGCTGGCGCGCAGGATGTTGCTGCGGCTGGCAAAGGTGCGGCTGCCGAAACCCGTGCCGGCGCCCACAAGGCGCCTGACTTGGCTGTCGGTTTCCTGCGAGGCCTGCAGGAATCGCAGGACTGCGGCACCGGTGGGCGTCACCCGTTCGCCCTCCTCGCCATCGTCGACGAGCAAAAAACCCTTGAGCAGCTCGAGCGTCGCCGGGGCCGGCAGCGGCAGCACGCCGTGTGCCGTCTTGACTTGGCCGCGCCCCCTGGGTAGCGGTCCCAGCGACCAGCGGCAGGGGCCGATGGCGGCGATGAGGGCGGCGGCGCAAACCACGTCGACGATGGAATCGATGGCGCCGACCTCGTGGAACTCCACCTCGTCGACGGCGATGGCGTGGACCGCCGCCTCGGCCTCGGCCAGGGCCTGGAAGATGCCCAGCGCCACCCGGCGCACCTCGCCCCGCAGCGCCTTTTCGAGGCGGCCGCGGAGCTGCCGCCAGGACGTGTGGGCGTGGCCGCCGCCGGCGTCGCTGACCACGAATCGGCTGCCGCCCAGGGTGCCGTCTCTGTGGGGAATCAAGGAGGCCACGACAGTGGCCGGCAACTCCAGCGCCGCCAACGCCGCCTGGCACTGGGGCCAGAGCTCGGGGCGAACGTCGAGGAGCGCCGCCACGAACATGTCACCGGCAACGCCGCCGACGGCGTCGAGGTGGATAGCGGATATGTCTGCCTGCTTCATTTCGGCCCTATCGCCCGATGATGCTGCTTGATTGTACAATTACTGGTCTGGATTTCTCATACGCCAAGGGTGGTACCGGCATGCCCAAGCTCAGTCAACTCGCCGCCGACCTGGCGGCCGGCCAAAGTTCCAGCCGCCAGTTGGTGGAGCAGAGCCTGGCCCGCATCAGTGATTCCGACGGCCAGGGTGCCCGCACCTTCATCACCGTCAACGCCGAGGCGGCCCTGGCGGCGGCGGCGGCCATGGACCAGTTGCGCGCCAACGGCCAGGCGCCGTCGCCGCTGGCCGGCATTCCGGTTTCGGCCAAGGATCTCTTCGACGTTGCCGGCCAGGTCACTCGGGCCGGATCGAAGGTGCTGGCGCAGCAGCCGCCGGCCACGGCCGATGCCCCCGTCATCGCGCGCCTCAAGGCGGCCGGCCTGATCATCATCGGGCGCACCAACATGACCGAGTTCGCCTATTCCGCCATCGGCCTCAACCCCCACTTCGGCACCCCGGCCAACCCCTTCGATCGCGAGGTCGGGCGTATCCCCGGCGGCTCCTCGTCGGGCGCCGCGGTCTCGGTGACGGACGGCATGGCGGTGGCGGCGCTGGGCACCGACACCGGCGGCTCGTGTCGCATACCGGCGGCGCTGTCGGGCGTCGTGGGCTACAAGCCGACGGCCAACCGGGTGTCGTTGAACGGCGTGGCACCGCTTTCGCCCTCGCTCGATTCGGTGGGACCGCTGGCCGCCAGCGTCGAGTGCTGCGCCATTTTGGACACCATCCTTTCCGGCGACAGGCGGCCACCGCCGTCGGCCTTTGCGCTCAATGGCCTGCGCCTCGCAGTGCCCCAGACCCTGGTCCTCGACGATCTCGACGAGGCTGTGGCCAAGGCCTTCGAAGCGGCGCTGTTGCGGCTCTCGGCGGCCGGCGCCACGATCAACGGCATCGCCTTCGAGCAGCTTGCCGAGCTGCCCGAGATCAACGCCCGTGGCGGTCTGGTGGCGGTCGAGGCCTATGCCTGGCACCGGCGTCATCTGGAACGGGCGGCGGACGCCTACGATCCCTACGTGCGCTCCCGTATCCTGAAGGGGCGCGACCAGTTGGCCGCCGACTACATCGAACTCAAGGGCGTTCGCACGGACTTCATCCGCCGCGCCGGCCAGCTCTTCCAGTCCTGCGATGCCCTGGTCATGCCGACGGTGCCGATCATTGCGCCGACCTTGGCCGAGGTGGAATCGGAGGAGAGCTTCGGCCGGACCAACCTGCTCTTGCTGCGCAATCCCTCGGTGTTCAATTTCCTCGATGGCTGTGCCATTTCGCTGCCCTGCCACCAGCCCGGCGAGGCACCGGTCGGCCTCACCGTGGCCGGCTGGCACGGCACCGACCGGCGGCTGTTTTCCATCGCCCGCGCCGTCGAGGCGGCGCTGGGCTCGACTAGCGAGTAATCTTCACCACTCGTAGCCCTCGATATCCTCGGGCAGGGCCTCGAGGATGCGGCCTTGGCGAAGCTGGGCCGCCACGGCCTCGATGTAGTCCGTGGTGGGCGTATCGAAATCCAGATACGGCACCTCCTCGCGGACGATCTGGTGCAGCCGGCGGGTGGCGGAACTCAGGGTCTCGGTGCCGCGGATATCGGCCGCCTGGCAGGCCGAGATCAATTCAAAGGCGAGGATGCAGTAGGCGTTGTCGAGGATGTCGCGGGTGCGCCGTGCCGCCACCAGCCCGAACGACACGTGGTCCTGGAAATCCGCCGTCGAGGTCAGCGACTGGATCGACATGGGATGGCACATCTGGCGGATCTCGGCGGTCAGCGAGGTGGCCATGAACTGCCCGCCCATCAGGCCAAGGCGTAATCCGGGATCCTCGCGGCAGAGGAAGGGCGGCAGGTCGCCGTTGTGGTCGGGATCCAGCAGCCGGTCGTTGCGCCGATCCGAGAGGTTGCACATGGTGACCAGGACGATGGCCAGCTGGTCCATGGCGTTGGCGATGTACTGGCCGTGGAAGTTGGCGTTGTGCACCGCGTCGCCCTCCTCGACGACGATCAGGGGATTGTCGTTCGAGGAATTGAGCTCGGTCTCGACGGTGGCCTCGACAAACAGCGTTGTGTCGACCACCGGACCCAGCACCTGCGGCGTGGCGCGGATCGAATAGGCGTCCTCGATCTGCTCGTCCAGCCCCCGGGGCTCGTCCCGGGCCATCTTGTGCAGCCATTGCTCGACCTCATGGTCTTGCACGATCATGTCGCTGTCGGCCAGCGTGCGATAGATGGCATCGGCCACCAGCACCTGGCCGCGGTGCGGCTTCTGGCGATGGGCCGCGGGATGGAAAGGCATGATCTTGGCCTTTAGGACCTCCAGGCTGAGGCAGGACACCAGCGTGTAGGACTTGATCAGGCGCTTCGCGTCGGTGGTCAGGCAGGCCGCCATGCCGGCCATGCACGATGTGCCGTTGATCAGCGCCAGGCCTTCCTTGTAGTCGAGTTCCATGGGCTCGATGCCGGCGCGCTGCAGGGCCTCGGCCCCGGGCATGATCTCGCCCTCGTACTTGGCCCGCCACTGCCCCGTGCCGACCAGTGCGATGCAGGCCAGCGGGCCGAGGTCGCCGCTGGTGCCCAGCGAGCCCTTCTCGGGAATGCAGGGCAGGATGCCGGCGTTGTACATGGCGACGTATTTGTCGAAGTTGGCCGTGGATAACGCCGAGTTACCGCGCCCCAGCGAATTGATGCGCGCCAGCATGGCGGCGCGCACGTAGTCGTCGTCGAGGTCCGGCCCGACGTTGGATTGCACGGCCCGCAGGATGTTGTTTTGCACCGTGCTGGCCCGGGCCGCCGGGACCAGCCAATTGACGAAGCCGCCGACGGAGGTGGTGACGCCGTAGATGATGCGTCCCGAGGCCACGAACTCGTCGAGCAGTTTTCGCGAGGCGGCAACGCGGCCGCGGATTTCGTCGCTGATCTCCAGGGCCAGCCCGGGGTTGCGGGCAGCAAAGGCGGTGGCCTCGACGCTCAGGCTTTCGCCGTCGGGGATGATGCAGTTGGGTTGAAGCATGGTGGTGCCTTCCGTCCGTCTGGCAGGAGCCGAAACATTCCGAGGCGGGACCGGCTGTCGAATTCGTTCAGTATTATGCCGCAGTTGTCAGGGAGGAATTGCGCAAATAACAGGGCGGCACTCTCGATATTTGCGGAAAACTTGCGAATGGACATATGATCATGCGTGATGTCCGCAACAGGATTTGCACAATGATCAATCTCGATGAATTCGATCGCCAGATCCTCAGCGCCCTGCAGCAGGACGGTCGCTTGACCAGCCAGCAATTGGCCGAAGCGACGGCGCTGTCGGCCTCGCAGTGCGGCCGCCGCCGCCAGCGCCTCGAGGAACTGGGCGTCATCAAGGCCTACCGGGCCAACCTCTCGTACCGCAAGGTCGGCATCGGCATCATGGCTTTCGTCGATGTCACGCTGACCAGCCATAGTCAGGAGGACATTTCATCGTTCATTCGGCTGATCGAGGTGAACAGGAACATTCTCGAGGCCACCAAACTGACCGGCGGCGTGGATTTCCTGCTCAAGGTCGTGGCCCGGGATTTGGACCAGTTCAATGACCTGATCAGCAACGTGCTGCTGCCCCACCCCGCGGTGGCCCGCGTGCAATCGCATATCGTACTGGAATGGCTCAAGGAAGGCGGCGAGCTGCCGATCGTGGAAAGCGATGACGGCGGCTAAAGGCGTTTGCCTGGAGGGTGGTTTGTCTGGCTAAATGGGCGGTGGGGGAGGCATAGGGCGGAGGGCACAAGCATGGCGGAGATTTACGAACAAATCGGCGAAGCCGTTGAGAACGGCGATGCCGAGGCGGTGGCCAGCCTGGTGGGCGAGGCCATGCAGGGTGGCCGGCAGGCCCTGGAGATCCTGGAGAAAGGCCTGGTGCCGGGCATTCAGGTGATGGGCAAGTTCTTTCAGGAAGGCACCGTCTATTTGCCCGACATTCTGGTTGCCTGCCGCGCCATGAACAGTGGCGTGGCGCTGTTGCAGCCGGAACTGGGCAAGATCAACATGCCCCACAAGGGCACGGTGGTGATCGGCACCATCGAGGGCGACATGCACGACATCGGCAAGAACCTGGTGAAATTGATGCTGGAGAGCAACGGCTTCGAGGTCGAGGATCTGGGCACCGACGTGCTGCCCCAGGACTTCGTCACCGCCGTGCGCGAGTGCAACGCCGACATCCTGGCCATCTCGTCGCTGCTCACCACCACCATGGTGGGGGTCTCGGATGTCGTCGCGGCGCTGGACGCGGCCGGTCTTCGGGACAAGGTCAAGATCATCATCGGCGGCGCTCCGGTGACCTCGCAGTTCGCCGACAAGGCCGGGGCCGACGGCTTCGGCGAGGATTTCGTGGCGGCCGTCGACGTCTCGGAGAAGTGGATGCAGGAGGTGGCCCGATGAACGATGCAGCCCCAGCCATGCCCAACCGCGAGCGCTTCAAGGCCATCTGCCGGGGCGAGCGTGATGGCGACGTCTCGCTGATCGACTGGTTCCACCGCTCCTGGCTCGAGACCATCGACAACTGGATCGACGAAGGCGCGCCACCCGAGATCAGAAACCAGGACGCCTACAACGAATATTTCGGGCTCGACCACCTGCACGGCCTGCAGGAGATCATCTCCGAGCACAACCGGGCCGACTTGAAGGAGCTCGACACCCAAAGCCTGCTCTCGGTCCACGTCACGCCGCCCATCATGCCGGTCTTCCCAATCGAGATCATCAGCGAGGACGAGCGCCACCGCGTCGAGACCACCTATGGCGGCGTCACCGTCGAGGTCAACAAGCAGCACCCCTGGCGCATGCCCAAGTACGTCGACCGCCCGGTCAAGGACTGGGCCACCTGGAAGGAATACAAAAAGCGCCTCGATCCGGAGACGCCGGAACGCTACCCGGCCGACTGGCAGGCTTACGTCGAGCGCATGAACGCCACCGACGCGCCCACCATGCTGCTGCTGGAGGGCTATTTCGGGCCCTTGCGCGAATGGACCGGCCTGGAGGAGCTGATCTACCTCTTTTACGACGCGCCCGATCTGGTCGAGGACATGATGGACCAGGTGCTGCATCTCAGCCTGGTCATGGCCAAGCGCGTGCTCAAGGATCTGCGCATCGATTGCGTGCGTTTCTGGGAGGACATGGCGTATCGTTCCGGCCCGCTGATCTCGCCCGAGATGTTCAAGAAGTTCATGACACCGCGCTACCAGGTCATCACCGACTACCTGCGCGGCGAGGGCATCGAGATCCTGCATGTCGACAGCGACGGCGACGCTACGGAACTGATCCCGCTGTGGCTCGAGGTGGGCGTCAATTTCCCCTGGCCGCTGGAAGTGGCGGCCGGCATGGACGCCATCGCACTGCGCAAGGAATACGGCCGCGACTTGGTCCTCAGCGGCAACATCGACAAGCGCGTCTTCCTCGAGGGCAAGGAGGCCATCCGCCACGAGGTCATGTCCAAGGTGCCGCACCTGCTGGAAACCGGCGCCTACTTCCCCTGCCTCGACCACGCCGTGCCGCCCGACGTCAAGCTCGACGATTTTCGCTACTACGTCAATTTGCTGCGCGACATCGGCGGCCAGGACCCGCTGCCGGAGTAGGGGGGCTACCCAAGTTCCGAAGTTCCGGACTTGCGTCAATTAAGTATGGTGTCCCGGACCCGTGTCCCCGGACCCTGCTGGCTTACCCCTAAAGATCCTCATCAAAGTTGATAATTTTTTATGCCGCTTCCCCAGAACAATCTTGCCGTCCTCTATTTGCTGGCGGCGACCGGGCTGATTGCCATCGTTGACACCACCTGCAAGTTTTATACGGATGAACTGCATGCGGTGATGCTCGTGTGGGGTTATTTCGTCGGCATCACGGTAATTGTCGCCGGTTACTTCGGCGGCCGTAGAGAGTTTGCTTTGTTGCAAAGCGGCCGGCCAATAATGCAGCTCGTGCGCCCTGGTTTCCTGGTCCTGTCGATCACCAGCTTGTTTGTCAGCCTGACCTATTTGCCGATTGCCGAAGCCACAGCTATCGGCTTCACCGGGCCGTTGTTCATTGTGGCGTTGTCCGTTCCGTTTCTGGGCGAACGCGTAGGCTGGCATCGTTGGCTCGCCGTTGTCGTCGGCTTGGCCGGTGTGCTGTTGATTGTCCACCCTGGCGGCGCAGTCTGGCACTGGTCAGCGGGCGTGGCGTTATTTGGCGCGGTTTGCTTTGCCGTCTTTCAACTCATCACACGTCACTTTGCGGGCAAGGAACGGCACGAGACCACACTGCTTTACACGAGCATCGGCGGAACTGCCTGGGCCAGCCTGATTGTGCCGTTTTTCTGGACCGCGCCAACAGTTAGCCAATGGCTGATGTTCTTGGTAATCGGCGCGATGGGGGCTGGCGCCCATTTTTGTATGATTCAGGCGTTTTCGAAGGCGCAGGCATCTTTTCTGGCACCCTTCAATTACAGCAAAATGATCTGGGTAATGATCTTGGGTTACTTGGTGTTTGGTGAATTCCCTGATCTGGATACCTTGATCGGCGCCGCCGTCATCGCGGCGGCTGGTCTTTACGTGGTCTATCGCGAAAGTCTCCAGGGTTCCGGGGACACCATATCCAATTGACGGAAGTAGAGGGGGCACCATTAGGCCCCATTCATGCTGGATATCGCCGGATCGGATCCCCTAATCCTCCTCCGCCCCACTATCCCCCCAGGTCAGGCTGCGGTAATCGAAGCCCGTCTCCAGCGTCGGTTTGACGACCTGGAAGTAGGGCGAGAGGTCGAAATCTCGCGGCACGAACAGGCTGTGGTGACGCAGGTGCAGGACCTCGTGCTCGCGGCGCGGCAGGATGGGGTAGTGCACCGACTGGAAGGCTTGGGCGATCAGGGTCGAGCAGATGGCGCGGCTGGGATCGCCGCTCCCTAGCGCCAAGAGGCCGCGCCGCCAGCGCACCGGCACCGGCGGTTTGGGTAGTAGGTAACGCGCCAGATCGATGACGTTGCGCAGGTCGTAGGCGGTGCCGAGCCCGGCCACCAACGCCTCCACCACGGCGCGGCGGTCGGAATCGCTTAAGCCCACGGCGCGGCAGATGCGCGTGTTGTGCCCTTTGTATTTGGCCAACGGCACGGCCACCACGCCCTCGGAGAGGTTGGCCTCGATCAGGCACTGGCCGCCTTCGCACTCGGCAGCGTCGCCGACGTAGACGGCGGCGTGGCTCCAGGTCGACTGGGTCAGGTACTTGATGGCCACCGAGATGCGCTCGTTGCCCTCGACCAGCACGATGTCGCCGGGCTCGAGCACGCGGCCCAGCGTCTCGGGATCGCTGACGGCGAAGGGCACGTAGTTGCGCGCCGGCTTTTCCAGGTGGTGAACCAGCAGCCGGCCGATGGTGCGGCATAACCGGTTCCACATGGCTCGACAGCAGGCCGTAAGACTCAGGCGGCGCCGAGCTCGTAGCCGGCGTCCAGGGCGGCCAGGTTGGAATCGAGAAAACGCGCCGGGATCTCGTCGCGAATCGCCCGTTCCAGGGCCTCGCGGCCGCAGATGCCGTCGAGCGCCGCCACCACGCCCAGCCCGACGATGTTGGCGGCGCGCGGGTTGCCGAGTTCGATGGCGCGGTCGGTGAGCGGCGAGGCGTGCAGGCGGTAGTCGCCCTCGGGCGGCTGGGGCGCCAGGCGCTCGTCCAGCACCACCAGGGCGCCGGGTTTGAGTTGGGCCGCCGAGTGATCGAGTCCGACCTGGTCCAGCGCCAGCAACACGTCGATGGCGCTGAGCAGGGGATAGTCGACGTCCGAGTCGCTGACCACTACGTCGGAGTGGCAAAAGCCGCCGCGGCTGGTGGGCTCGTAGCTCTGCGACTGGGCCGCCTGCTTGCCCTCGAAGCCGACGGCGCGGAACAG
This sequence comes from Alphaproteobacteria bacterium, assembly GCA_030740435.1. Classification (NCBI taxonomy): domain Bacteria; kingdom Pseudomonadati; phylum Pseudomonadota; class Alphaproteobacteria; species Alphaproteobacteria bacterium. Next base: position 15,885 of record JASLXG010000228.1, read on the forward strand.
CATGCGGGCACCCAGAATCAGCCCCTGGCCGCCGCTGCCGGCCAGCCTGATCTCGCGCTCAGTCATTTTCGGCCTCGGGCCGGGGTGCGTCACCCCCACCCCTCCCTCCCCCATCAAGGGGGAGGGGGAAGGAAGTGGAAGGCGGTGAAGATTGTGATGGCTGGTGATAGCTCCCGCCCCCACAAAAACGAAACTGGGGGAGGGTCGGGGTGGGGGGGATCGCCGCCATGCGCATCACTCCGTTTCCCCCGCCAGCCCCGCCGCATGCCGGCGATAGGTCTCGCCGTATTCGGGGCGCTCGAGGCGCACCAGTACGCCGGTTTCCATGCTGTTTGGCCGGAAGGGCTGGTCGGCCGTGTTGTGGTAGGCCTCGGGCCGCATGTCGGCTTTTTGGCTGAGAATCATCTCGGCCGATTCGCCGAGGTCGTTCTTGCGGCCGTAAATCTCGGTGCAGTCGGAGATGATCTCGAGGAAAGCAAAACCGGGATACTCGAGACCATCCTTGATCAGGTTCTTCAGGGCCGGCGTTTGCAGCGTCACCTCGCGGCCCACCAAGCCGGCCCCGGCGGCCCCGGCGAGCGCGCAGGCGTCGAAAGCCGGCTCGATGTTGCCGCTGGGCGTGGTGGTGGTCAGACGATCGGGCGAGGTTACCGGCGAGACCTGGCCGCCGGTCATGCCGTAGACCTCGTTATTCAGCATCAGGCAGGTGATGTCGAGGTTGCGCCTGGCGGCGTGGATCAGGTGGTTGCCGCCGATGGCCAGGCAGTCGCCGTCGCCGGTGATGACGACGAGGCGCAATTCGGGCCGGGCCAGCTTGAGGCCGGTGGCGAAGGCCAGCGGCCGGCCGTGGGTGACGTGGAAGGTGTTGGCGTCGATATAGGCGCCCACCCGGCCGGAACAGCCGATGCCGGAAACGATGGCCAGATCATTTTTGTCGATGCCCAGCTCGTGCACGGCCCACAACAGCGCCCTCAGCGCGATGCCGTGGCCGCAGCCCGGGCACATGAAGTGCGGCATCAGCTCGAGCCTGAGGTAGTCGCGGATCTCGAAAGATTGCGCTTGTTCGTTCATCTGGCCAACTCGCGTACCCGGGCGGCGATCTCGGCCGGTCCGATGGGTTCGCCGTCGATGCGGTTGAGGGGCAGCACCTGGGGCCCGGGCAGCAGGCGCTCGATCTCGATGACCAGTTGCCCGGCGTTCATCTCCGGCACCAGCACGTGGTCGGCCTGTGCCGCCACCTGGCGCAGCGCTTCCTCGGGGAAGGGCCAAATCGTGATGGGGCGGAAAAGGCCGACTTTCAAGCCTTCCTGGCGCAACTCGCGCCGTGCCCGGCGGGCCGCCCGGGCGGTGATGCCGTAGGCCACGATCAATATCTCGGCGTCGTCGCAGTCGAGCGCCTGGTAGCTCTCGATGTCGGCCCGGTGGCGCTCGAGCTTGCCCAGCAGGCGCTCCATGACCCGCGTCACCACCTCCGGTTCCTGGGTGGGAAAGCCGCTTTCGGCGTGGGTCAGGCCGGTGGTGTGGACGCGATTGCCGTCGCCCGGCCGGGCCATCGCCGGCACCCCGTCGGAGGTTTCGGCGTAGGGCTGGTAGTCGGGTGCATCGGCCTCGGCCCATTTGCGCTCGATACGCACGATATCGGCCTCGGGCGGCGTCTCGAAGGTCTCCAAGAGATGCGCCACGATCTGGTCGAAGGTGACGATCACCGGCACCCGATAGGCCTCGGAGAGATTGAAGGCGCGGATGGTCTCGTTGTAGATCTCCTTGACCGAGGCCGGTGTCAGCACGATCAGCGGGTGGTCGCCGTGGCTGCCCCAGCGGGCCTGCATGATGTCGGACTGGGCCGGCTTGGTGGGCATGCCGGTGGAGGGGCCGCCGCGCATGACGTTGACCACGACGCAGGGCACCTCGGTGGCGGCGGCAAAGCCGATGTGCTCCTGCTTGAGCGAGAAGCCCGGGCCCGAGGTTGCGGTCATGGCCTTGAGGCCGCCCATCGAGGCGCCCAGCACGGCCGCCATCGAGGCCATCTCGTCTTCCATCTGGATGAAGGTGCCGCCCACCCGGGGCAGCTCGCGCGACATGCGCTCGGCGATCTCCGAGGACGGCGTGATGGGGTAGCCGGCGAAGAAGCGGCAGCCCGCCGCCACGGCGCCCAGCGCACAGGCGTGGTTGCCGTGCAGGTGTTGCAAACCGTTACTCATCAGGCGGCGACCGGCTCGCGATGCTTCACGGCGATGGCGAAGTCGGGGCAGAGCCACTCGCAGATGCGGCAGCCGGTACAGGCCTCGGGGTCGGTGAGCCGGGCCACCTGCCGGGCATCCAGCACCAGGCAGCGTTCGGGGCAAAGTTTGACGCAGATGTCGCAGCCCTTGCACCAGGCCTCGGTGATCTCGAGTTCCACTTCCATCGGCTGGCTCGGGAGGGGCGCTGCCGGCGGCGCCGGATCGGCCGCCGGCTCGGGCTTTGCCCGCGCCTCCTCGATCCAGGTGCGGCCCTGCTCGAAGGCCTCGAGGTTGACGTCTTCGGTGCCCTTGGGCACGAACATGGCGATCACCTTGCGCCAGTCCTCGAGCGGGAAGTCGAAGGTCGTCGACAGGGTGCCGAGCAGGATGGTGTTGGCGGCGCGGCTGTTGCCGATCTCGTCGGCCATGCGGCCGGCCGCCAGGGCATAACCTTCGCCGACGCGCGCGACGATCTCGCCCGGCGTCTCCTTGGCATAACCAAGCTCGGCGCCGATGCCTCGGTTGCGGCAGGCAAAGGGCGGCACCACCTGTTGCGTGTCGGAGATGAAGACGCCGTTCTCGGGGCGGAGATAAGGCAGCCAGCGCAGGCCCTCGGCCCACTCCAGGGCCAACAGCACGTCGGCCTCGCCCAACGGAATGGTCGGCGACCAGACCTGGCCGCCATAGCGCACGTGGCTGAAAACGGAGCCGCCGCGCTTGGCCATGCCGTGGACTTCGCTCTGCTTTACCGAGTAGCCCTGCATCTGGCAGACCAGGGCCAGCACCTTGGAAATCATAATAACGCCCTGGCCGCCGACGCCGACCACCAGCACGTTGCGCGTCACCGCCGTGGCCGGATCGAGGGCGGCGGCTTGATCTTGGCTGAGGAGTTCAGGCTGGCTCATGATTGGCTCATGACACGGGCTGGATGCAGTCGCTGGGGCAGATCTGGGCGCACAGCGTGCAGCCGATGCAACTGGCGCCGTCGATGGCCACCTTGCGGTGGCCTTCATAGGTCTCGTCGATCCAGCTGATCGAGGGGCAGCCCAGGTTCATGCAGGCCTGGCAGGCGACGCAGCCGGCGGCCTCGACCGCCAGCGTCGGGCCGCGCAGCTTGACCGGGTCGAGCACGCAGGGCCGGTCGGAGATGACCACCGCGACACCCTTGTACTCGGTGGCCTCGCGCAGCGTCTGGTAGACCGCGGCGACGTCGTAGCTGTCGACCGTGCGTATCCATTCGACGCCAACGGCGCGGCAGAGAGCTTCGTACTCGATCTTGTGGGTCTCGTCGCCGCGCAGCGTGCGGCCGGTGCCAGGATGGTCCTGGCCGCCGGTCATGGCCGTGATCTGGTTGTCGAGGATCAGCACGGTGATGTCGGCCTGATTGTAGACGGCGTCGATCAGCGGCGGGATGCCGGCATGCAGGAAGGTCGAATCGCCCAGCGTCGCGACGATCGGCTTTTGCTCGCTGCCCGACTTGGCGATGCCCACGGCGTTGCCGATGCTGGCGCCCATGCAGACCGTGGATTCGATGGATTTCAGCGGCTCGACGGCGGACAGCGTGTAGCAGCCGATATCGCCCGCCACCCGGGCATCGAGCGCCCTCAGCGCCATGTAGCTGGTGGTGTGGGGGCAGCCCGGACAGAGTACCGGCGGCCTGACCAGCGGCGTCACGCCCCAGTCGTGAACCTCGGCCGGTGCTTCCATCACGCCCGCCTTGGCCAATCCGGCGCGCACGCCCTCGGGCGAAAGCTCGCCGACGCGGGGAAAGAATTCCTTGCCCTCGGCTGCGATGCCCAGTGCCCGCACCTCGGTCTCGATCACCGGCTCCAGTTCCTCGACCACGAAGACGCGGTCGACGGAGGCACAGAACTCCTCGACCACTTTGCTGGGCAGCGGGTACGAGGCCGCCAGCTTGAGCACGCTGGCCTCGGGCGCCACTTCCTTGACGTAGGGGTAGCAGGTGCCGTGGGTGATGATGCCGAAGCTGGTCTCGCCTTTTTCCCAGCGCGTGAGGTCGCTCTTTTCGAAATACTCGCGCAAACCTTCTTCGCGTTTGATCAGTTCGGGGTGGCGGATGCGGGCATAGGCCGGGATCATCACCGTTTTCTGGGAATCGTCGACCCAGCCCTTGGAGGGATGCTCGTGGCGCTCTCCCACCAGCACCGGGCTGCGGGTGTGGGAGAGCCGCGTCGTGGCGCGCACGATCACGGCGGTGTCGAACTGCTCGCTGATGTCGAAGGCCAGGCGCGTGAAGTCGAGCGCCTCCTGGGCGTCCGAGGGTTCCAGCGCCGGGATGTTGGCCAGCCGGCAAAAGATCCGGGTGTCTTGTTCATTCTGCGATGAGTGGATGCCGGGATCGTCGCAAACCGCCAGCACCAGGCCGCCGTGGACGCCGATGTAGGTCTGCGACATGATCGAATCGGCGGCCACGTTGACGCCCACGTGCTTCATGCTGGCCAGCGCCCGGACGCCCGACAGCGAGGCACCGATGGCCACGTCCATGGCCACCTTCTCGTTGGTCGACCACTGGGCGTGCAGGTCCTCGGCGTCGTAGGTCGCCAGGCTTTCCATGATCTCGGTACTGGGCGTTCCCGGATACGAGGCCGCAACCTGCACCCCGGCCTCCCAGGCGCCGCGCGCGATGGCCTCGTTGCCGGTCAGGGGCCGGGGCAGGTTAGGGCGGCGCTCAGCGTTGCTGGCAGCCTCGGGCTGTGCCTTCATCAACATCCGGCCGTGACTTTCTTGGCTGAGTTCCCACTAATCGTTTACCCGCCGCCGGATGGCCGGCGGCGGGTAAAGCTCGCGAATAATGCCGGAGCTTTCGGATTATTGCATTGATATATATCAAGCGCGATCCCAAAAGCACAAAGAATCAAAGGTTTTTTCCGTTCCGACCGCCGTGCAGCTTGATCGGGCGTTTTGCCGGCGGAAGGCTCGGCTTCGTCGACCATGGCGGGTAATCTATTTGCGCTAGATGGGGAATTACCATGGCTCGGAGGGATCTGCGACGTCAGCCCTGGCACCGGCTCGGCCTGGAGGGTCTGGTCAGCGGCGGCCAAACCGGCGTCGACCGGGCCGCCCTCGATCTGGCGCTGGCCGCCGGCATGCCCTGCGGCGGCTGGTGTCCGAGGGGGCGTTGGGCCGAGGATGGGCCGCTCGATGCGCGCTATCCGTTGCGCCAGACGCCGCTGGCCCGGGTGGTTCAGCGCACGCTTTGGAACATGCGCGACAGCGACGCCACGCTGGTGCTGGCGCGCCATCGGCCGCAGGGGGGATGGGGCGGCAGCGCCATCCTGACCAGCCAGGCCGGTGTCGCCCGGCCGCGCCTGGTGGTCGATCCCACGGCTGACCAGGGGCCGCGCCAGGCCAGCGCCTGGCTTCGCCGCCACCGGGTGCGGCTCTTGAACGTCGGTGGCCCGCGGGCCAGCGAGGACGAGGACATTTATGACCTGGCGCGCGGCTTTCTCGAAAGGCTGCTGCTGGCGCCCGCTAACGGCGATCGCTAGTCTCTCGGCTCTTTAGGGGATTTTGAAAAAGCCATGCCACCAGCGCGCGCCCAGGGCACCACGCTTGTCGTGGTGATGTGCCTGACCCAGGCCACGGGGCTCTTGGGCATGGGGGTGCTGCCGGCGCTGCTGCCCGGCTTCATCACTGAGTGGTCGCTCTCGGGCACCCAAGCAGGATGGCTCAACGGCATCTTTTTCGGTGGCTACATGGTCTCGGTGATCGTGCTGGTCAGCCTCACCGACCGCATCGACGCCCGCTTCGTGGTGCTGGGCTCGACGGCGCTTTCCTTCCTATCGCTGCTCGCCTTCGGCTTCTTGGCCGAGGGTTTCTGGTCGGCGCTGGCGCTGCGGGCGCTGCACGGCGTTGGCTTCGCCGGCAGCTACATGCCCGGGCTCAAGGTGCTGACCGACCGGCTGGAGACCGACGATCCCTCGCGCGGCGTCGCCTTCTATACCGCCAGCTATGCCATCGGGGGCGCGCTGAGCTTCTATTTCGCCGGTAAGATCGACGCCCTTTGGGGCTGGCCGGTGGCCTTCGGAGTGTCGTCGCTGGGGGGGCTTGTGGCTTTTCTGCTGGTCTGGCTGGGGACGGCGCCCAAGCCGGTGGTGCGCGACCACGAGGCGCCGCTGCTGCTCGATTTTCGGCCGGTCTTCAGGAATCGCGCCGCCGTCGGCTACATGCTGGCCTATGCCCTGCATACCGCCGAGATGATGGCCGCCATGTCGTGGACGGTGGCGTTCCTGACCTTCGCTGCCGCGTTGCAGCCGGCGGCGGCGCTGGGCTGGAGCATCACTCTGATCGGTGCCGTGGCCTCGGTCGTCGGTCTGCCGGCCAGCGTGCTGGGCAATGAAGGGGCGCGGCGTTTCGGGCGGCGGCGTTTTATCTCGGTGGTGATGGTTGTGTCGGCTCTGTGCGGTGCCGGCATCGGTTTTGCGGCTACCCTGTGGTTTCCGCTGCTGGTCGGCTTCTGCATCCTCTACAGCGCCGTGATCGCCGCCGATTCGGCCTCGCTGACGGCCGGCACGGTGATGGCGGCCAGGCCCGAACAGCGTGGCGCCACAATGGCCGTGCATTCCTTCGTCGGCTTCGGCGGTGGCTTCATGGGGCCGCTAGCTTTCGGCGCCATGCTCGACCTGGCCGGCGGTGCCGACGTGGTGGCCTCGTGGGGGATCGCTTTCGCCATCGTCGCGCTCGCCACCATCGCCGGGCCCTTTTTCCTCGCTCGCTTTTCGGGCGGCGACGAAATTAGGGGCTGACAATTGATGTTGGCTGTTTCGACTTCCGCCCGCCACCTCGAGAGGCCGGAATGGACCCTATGCGGGCTCCGTGTCGCTTGCTTCGTTAGTAATTGGGGGCCGGCACGGATGCGCCGGCCCCCATGTCTCGGGGTTGCAACCCGCTATTTCCTTGGCTTGAAAACGACCGGTTCCGGAATCGTCCAGCCCTTTTCCTTGTAGTACCTCTCGGCGCCCGGGTGCAGCCGGCTGGCGACCAGTTCGAGGCCCAGCTCGCGGGTAATCGTCGAGGGCATCCACTGGGCGGTTTCGTGTATCTCCCCGAGGTGCTGCCAAATCGCTTTGGTGACCCGATAGACGACGTCGGCGTCGACATGCATACCGGCGGAGAAATTCACCACGGCACCATGTGTTCTGGTCGCCGTGTCGTTGACCTGACTGGAGCCATAGGCCCCTGGCTGGATTGTATTGACCGTGCCACCGATGGCCTTGTTGATCTTCATCTTGTCGACGTTGACATCGAGGATGCGGATCTTTTTCGTCAGAGCGAATTGCTGGATGGATGGAGAAGGCACATTGGTGGGCAGCACGATCACGTCGATCTTGTCGTCCTGGAAAGCCTGAATGGCGGCGTCGAAGCCGAAGCTTTGCACGTCCATGTCCTTGGCCGTGAGACCCACCGTCTGCTTGAGCGCCCGCAACACGACGCCCTTGGCGGCGCCACCGGGAGGACCGGCAAAGACCTTCTTGCCCTTGAGATCGGCAAGCGTCTTGATCCCGGAATCGGCCCTGGTCACGTAGTGATAGGGGCCGATCTGATACGAGAAGATCATGCCGATGTGCTTTTCCAGCTCGGGACCGTTGGTGAATTTCTTGTAGGGGCCGAAGTGGTTGACCAGCAGCCAGTTGATGGTCGGCGAGCCAAACAGGAAATCGACCGAACCTTTGGCCGCGTCGACGAAGTGCTTGGTGGCCGCCCCGGTCGCCCGGACCTGGAAGTCGACCCCGTCGACGTACTTGTTGACGACCTTCGAGATGGCCGTGTTGACGACAAAAGGCGACATCCCGGGTGCAATCGAGGTGACTTTGAAGACTTCCGCTACCGCGGCGGTCGTAAGCAAACCCCCGGCCAGAATGCCGGCAGCAGCCAATCTGAGCGATGTGGTCATGACGTGTTTCATGGTTTCCTCCCTTCAGTTAATTCCGATTGCCGACAAACGACGGCATGAGTCGCGACGAAAAAAGGCCGATGACCAGCGCCAACAGAGCCGCTGGCACCCAGAGCACGGCGATGGGGAACATGGCAGCGGAGCCGACGACGAAGCGTAGCGCTCTCTGCCTGAGTCCGATTCGACCGAGGATCGGATCCGCACCGCCGAGAGACGTGCCAAACATCCAAGTGGCGGCAAGCAGGCGAATGATGGTGGTGACAAGCTCAGCCCAGCTGAACTCGCCGGCCACCAGCAGCAGTGACGGCGAGTAGACGAAGACGTAGGGCACGAGCAAGCCGACAATGGAGATCCTGAGCGCGATGAAAGCCGTTTGCAGCGGATGGCCGCCGGCGATCGGGGCCGCGACGAAGCAGCCGTAGGCGATGGGCGGCACGATCGAGGAGTAGACGGCGAAGTAGAGCACGAACATGTGCGCCGCCAAGGGCAATACCCCGGCCTTGATTATGGCCGGCGCAATCATGATGGCGATGATCAGGTAGGCGGGCAGCGTCGGCAGGCCCATTCCCAGGACCAGGGCCCCGAACATCCCCAGGACAAGGGCAACAATCAGATAATCTTCGCCGAAGACCGAGATCGCTCCGGCGAATCGAATGGCCACGCCGGTCTCGTTCACCACCGCCAGAACAATCCCGATTACGCCAACGGCCAGCATGATCTGGGCCGCCGATCTGCCGCCCTCGATAAGAGCCCTGACGATACGCATCGGATCGTTGCGGAAGGCCGAATTGAGCACGAAACCCGTGACGATTGCCGTCAACACACCGACAAGCCCCGCCGTGGCCGGCGATTTGCCCATGATGAAGGTGATCATCAGCATCGCTATGGGCAGCACGACCAGCAGGGAGTCCAGCCAATCCCGCGCGCTGAGCTGCGGGATCTGGTCCTCGGGCAGGGTCTTGATGTCAAGCCGGATGGCCTCGGCATAGACTTGGGCAAAAAGGCCGATGTACTTGAACAGCGCCGGCAGGGCGGCGGCCGCGATGACCAGCGAAAAGGGCATGCCCACGAGGTCGGCCATGACGAAGACGGCCGCCGCCATGATCGGCGGCGTCAGCTGACCGCCCGACGAGGCCGCGGTCTCAACCGCCCCGGCGAAGTTGGCCGAGAACCCCTGCCGCTTGATCATCGGGATGGTAAAGACGCCGGTGCCGGCGATATTCGCCGCCACGCTGCCGCTCATCATGCCGAACACGGCGCTGGCGACGATGGCGGCGTGGGCGGCGCCGCCCCGGACGCGGGCCATCAGCGCCGTCGAGATATGGATCAGGCTTTCGCCGGCGCCGGTACGTTCGAGGACGGCGCCGAAAATCAGGAAGATCAGGACGTTGTCGGCGACCAGCCCGGTGATGCGTCCGAATACGCCATCGAAGGAATACCAGACGATTTGCATGAAATCGCGCATGTTGACGCCGAAATGCTCGAGAATCCCCGGCAGCCAAGGGCCGGCAAATCCGAAGGCAATGAAAACGAGAGCCATGATCGCCAGCGACCAGCCCCAGGCCCGGATGGTCAACAGCACCAGTGCCGTCATGCCGGCCAGGGCCGCGGCAATGTTCATCGGCGTCGACATATAGAAACCGGTCCACAGCTCCTCCTTGACCTGGAAGAACCAGTAGGCGGAAAAAAGGAAGGCCGCGACGATCAGGGCATCCATGGCCCAGGCGAGAAAACGAACCCTCCAAAAGGCGGGCAGAAGTGCCGCCGGTTGCGTCGTCAGCACGATGACCGCACTGACGGCAATGGCGCCGAAACGGGCGTTGGCCTCGTCGATGACGAAAAAGGCGATGATGGCGATGATGACGAGCGAGAAAAGGCCGGCGCAAATTCGCCCGAATCTCTGAATAGGAAGATAGTTTGCCCTATCGGCAGATGAGCCCCAGGCAGTCTCGCTCATTTGTCCCACTCGCTCTGGCGCAACTGGCTTTCGTTGTGTTCCAGCAGTTTGTCGAGAACGCGCATGAATTCCAGGTATTCTTCCCTGGTCAGAACTTCAACAGCCGCTTCGTTCCTTTGCTTTGTGAATGGCAGTACTCTGTCATGCAGTTGCCTTCCTGCTTCGGTGGTGTGGATTTCCAGCGAACGGGCATCATCCCTGGCCACCATCGTATCAAGGAATCCACGCTCCACCAGCGCTTTGACAATGCGGCTCAGTTGCCCCTTGTCCATGATCAGGCGTCCGGCAATCTCACGAAACTGAACGGGTTCCAGGGCCCGGGCGAGGCCCAAGACGCGCCATTCGTTGAGACGGAGAGCGAACATCTGCTCCGACCAGCGATGACCTGCGCGCTCGTTGATGGCGACCAGCCGGGCCAGCCGGAAAACCATCAGCTCGGTGATATCCTGGGCTGGAGGATGAACAGCCTCAGCGGCAGGATCGCTCGCGGACGCCTCTATAGTCATGTTCCCTCTGAATTTCGGTATGACCAGGGAAATCATTGACATATTCAACGAATATGGTGACTTTGTCAACGAACCTGGGCCAATCTTGAAGAATCCTACTGTTCGGCAGGGCAATCATGACCACGACACATGCAGATGAGATCTGGATCGCCGAGCGGATCGAAACGCTCAAGCCCAGCGCCCCGCGGGCAAAGGCCATGGCCGTCAAGGAAGGCCGCATACTGGCCATCGGAGAAGAGGCGGATATCCGGGCCTTGGCGGGACCGGGCACGCGCCTCAACGATCTGGGCGGCGGCTACCTGATGCCGGGGCTGGTCGACAGCCATACCCATGCCTTGTGGGGGGCGTGCCGGGACCTGTTCGACGTCTATGTCGGCTATCAAGCGAGTTTCGCCGAGCTGATGCAGGCGGTGGCGGAGCGCACCGCCTCATTGGCAGCTGGAGCATTCGTGCTTGGCGGACCCTGGCGCCCGGATATGCGTGCGCAGATGGGATCGCGGCCGCGGGATGTCCTGGACCGGGTCTCTCCGGCCCATCCTGTGGTGCTCAACGACGTGACGCAGCACTCGCTGTGGTGCAATTCGCGGGCCCTGGAGATTGCCGGCCTGACCGCCCACAGCCCGGATCTGCCGGGTGGGGTCATGGAACGCGATGCGGCCACCGGGGAGCCCAACGGCATACTCTCGGAAAATGCCTGCCGGCCGATCAAGCGCCATCTCGAGCGCACGGAGGCACAGCTGGCGAAAGCCGCGCGTCACCTGGTGCGCTATTTCAATGGCTTGGGTGTCACGGCCCTGAAGGATCCCATGGCTTTCGAGCCCGATCTCCAGGCCTACAAGGCGGCCGACGAGCGGGGTGATTTGACCCTTCACGTGGCCGCCCATCTGACCAAAAGCTCGCCGCTCTCGCCCGACGAGGTTACCTACGACATGCTGGAGGAATGGCGCAGCGCCTACGCATCCGCCAACCTCAGGACCGGTTATGCCAAGTTGTTCCTGGATGGCGTTGCCCCCAGCCACAGCGCTTCATTCATTGATCCCTATCTGGCGGAAAGCGGCTATGACGCCGATTTGCACAACCCTCTAGCCACGCTTTTGATGTCGCCGGCGGAAATGGCCGAGACGGTTGCCGAGCTCGACCGCCGCGGCTTCGTCACCAAGATCCACGCCGTCGGCGACTTTGCGGTCAGAACCGCCCTGGACGCCATCGCAGCCGCCCGCCAGGAGAACGGACCCAGCGGTTTGCGTCACGAGATCTCCCATTGCCCGTTCATTCACGACAACGACCTCCCGCGCTTCCGGCAACTGGACGTGGTCGCCGAGGTATCACCGAAGATCTGGTTTCCCAATCCCGTGACGGCGGGCCAACGCGCCGTTCTGGGAGACGAGCGAACAGAGCGTTGCCACCGCATCGCCAGCCTGCTGGCGGCCGGGGCCGAACTCACCTACGGCTCGGATTGGCCCGCCGCGGCACCCGACGCCAACCCCTGGATCGGCCTCGCCGGCATGATCAGCCGTCGCGACCCCACCGGCACCTTCGCCGGCAACGTCGGCGCCGAGCAAGCCATTTCCCTGGCTCAGGCCTTGCCCATCTTCACCCTCAACGGCGCCCGCTCGATGGACCTGGAAAGGGAATGCGGCTCGCTCTCGGTCGGGAAATGGGCGGATTTCGTGGTTCTCGAACGCCCATTGGAAGATTTGTCCGCCGAGGAAATTGGAGCGGTTGAAGTTAAGGAAACCGTCTGGAAAGGGGGATCGGTATTTTCCCGATAACCGCGCTTGGCGACACGCCGACCTGCATCCTCGTTTCATGACGTGAGCGGAAAGGTTCTACGAGCGGATGCCAGAGGCATTCTGCTGTGATGATTTGCCGGCTCGCCCGGGCGGCGGCGGCGGGAAACGTCTCTTGGTGATCAACCCTTGGGCACGACCGAGCGTCGGCACTTTATCAAATGTCCGTATCTCCGGCCCAGTCGAGCATGGCCTGGCCCCACGCGCGCGCCGTTTCGGCGTCGATGTCGAGCACCGTGTGGCGCCGGCCTTCGCGCAGCCGCAGGCGCAACAGCCTGAGTTCGCCGGCCGCCAAATCCTCGAGGCGGATCTCGCGGCCGTAAGGGGCAGCGATGGTGGCTAGCGGCGCGGCGCTTTCGAAGCCCCCGCTCATCGCTCGTGCTCCGTGAAGGCGCTTTCCAGAACGAACTCCCGGTTTTCCGGCGTGTCGGCGTAGGGCGGGCGTTCGTCCATGGTCAGCAGGATCATGCCCTGGCGGCCCAGCGCCGCGACCACGCCGGCGAGTTCGTCGAAGTGCTCGAGGTCGCTGTGGGCCTTGACTATATGGCTGAGGTAAAGCATGGCTTCGTCTCGTGTTGCGGCGCAGGCTAATTAGGAAAATACTGTTATGCCTTGTCGCTTCCCATAATATTAGCATAATGTAATATACAAGGCGCGAGGAGGGAGTTGAAGGGTGGCGAAAAAGAAACACGAAACACCGATGCTGGACGTTCTCGAAGACGGTCCCTGGCCGAGCTTCGTGACCGGACTCAAGCGCCTGGCCGGTGACGAGAAAAATCCCCAGGCCGGCATGATGAACGATCTGCTGGGCCAGCTAGAGCGTTCCTACGAGACGCGCAAGGGTTTCTGGAAGGGCGGCACGGTCGGCGTCTACGGCTATGGCGGCGGCGTCATCCCGCGCTTTTCCGAGATCGCCGAGGACTACCCCGAATCGGCCGAGTTCCACACCCTTCGCATCCAGCCGCCGGCCGGCATGCACTACGACACGGCGACGCTGCGCAAGCTTTGCGACATCTGGGAGAAGCACGGCTCAGGCCTGATCGCGCTGCACGGCCAGTCGGGCGACATCATGTTCCAGGGCTGCACCACGGAGAAAGTGCAAGAGGCCTTCGACGAGCTCAACGAGTTCGGCTTCGACATGGGCGGTGCCGGTCCGGCGCTGCGCACTTCCATGAGCTGCGTCGGCCACGCGCGCTGCGAACAAAGCTGCTACGACGAGGTGCGGGCGCACCGCAACATCATCAACGGGCTGATCGACGAAATGCACCGCCCGGCGCTGCCCTACAAGTTCAAATTCAAGTTCTCGGGCTGCGCCAACGACTGCGTCAACGCCATTCAACGCTCCGACTTCGCCGTCATCGGCACCTGGGCCGATGACATGCAGGTCGACCAGGGCGAAATCCAGGCCTACATCGAGAAGGCCGGGCGCAAGTATTTCATCGACAACGTCATCGCGCGCTGCCCGACCAATGCGCTCAGCCTCAACGACGACGACTCGCTCGACGTCGACAACCGCAGTTGCGTGCGCTGCATGCACTGCATCAACGTCTGCACCAAGGCCCTCAAGCCAGGATCCAAACGCGGCGTCACCATCCTCATCGGCGGCAAGCGCACCCTCAAGATCGGTGACCTCATGGGCAGCCTGGTAGTGCCCTTCATGCCACTGGAAACGGACGAGGATTTCGAGCGCCTGCAGGAGATGGCCGAGGAGACCATCGACTTCTTCGCCGAGAACGCGCTCGAGCACGAACGTATCGGCGAGTGCATCGACCGTATCGGCTTGGTGCCTTTCCTGGACGGCATCGGCCTCGAGGTCGACCCCAACATGGTGGTTCATCCGCGCACCAACTCCTACGTCCGCACCGACGACTGGGACGAAGAGGCCGAGAAATGGCAGCAGCGCCGCGGTGGCGCCCAGGCGGCCGAGTAGGGGAGGGGAGAGGTATGTCCGAAGCCCCCCGCGAAGCCATCGAAAGCGGCGTTCCCGATCCCTTCCCGCTGATGCACCCGCTGATGCAGAAGAATTACGGCGACTGGACCTGGCACGACCGCCCCCGGCCCGGCGTGCTGCACCACGTGGCCCACTCCGGCGACCAGATCTGGACCGTGCGGGCCGGCACGCCGCGCCAGCTCGACGTCCACCGCATCCGCGAGCTTTGCGATATCGCCGACCAATATGCCGACGGCCACGTGCGCTTCACCTCGCGCAGCAACATCGAGTTCATGCTGGCCGAGGAAGGCCGCGTGGCGGCCCTGATCGACGAGCTCGAAGGCGCCGGCTATCCCGTCGGCGGCACCGGCAACTCGGTCTCCCAGATCAACCACACCCAGGGCTGGCTGCACTGCGACATTCCCGGCACCGACGGCTCGGGTGTGGCCAAGGCGATTATGGACGAGCTCATCGACGAGTTCCGCAACGAGGGGATGCCCAACCGGGTGCGCCTCACCACCTCGTGCTGCCAGATCAACTGCGGCGGCCAGGGCGACATCGCCCTCAACATCCAGCACACCAAGCCGCCCAAGATCAACCACGACCTGATCGCCGGTGTCTGCGAGCGCCCGGCCGTGGTGGCGCGCTGTCCGGTGGCGGCGATCCGTCCGGCCCTGGTCAACGGCAAGCCCTCGCTGGAGGTCGACGAGAAGAAGTGCATGTGCTGCGGCGCCTGCTATCCGCCCTGTCCGCCCATGCAGATCAACGACCCCGAGCACACCAAGCTGGCGATCTGGGTCGGTGGCAAGCATTCCAATGCGCGCTCAAAGCCCACCTTCCACAAGCTGGTGGCCGCCGGCATCGTCAACAACCCGCCGCGCTGGCCCGAGGCCGCCGCCATCGTCAAGCGCATCCTGGCCGCCTACAAGGCCGACGGCCGTGACTGGGAGCGCCTGGGCGAGTGGATCGAACGCATCGGCTGGCCACGCTTTTTCGAGCTCACCGAGATCCCCTTCACCAAGTACCACATCGACGACTGGCGCGGCGCCCGGGGCAGCCTCAACGCCTCGGCTCATGTCAGGTTCTAGTTAGGAAACCTCCATGGACTTCGGAATCCTCGTCAACGAAGGCCCGTTTACCCACCAGGCTGCCGATACGGCCTACCATTTCGCCAAGGCGGCGCTGGCCAAGGGACACAAAGTGAGCCGTGTGTTTTTCTTTCACGACGGCGTCAACACCTCGAACAAGCTGATGGAGCCGCAGGTCGACGACCGCAACCTGATGAAGTTGTGGTCGGAACTGGCTGCCGAGCACGATCTCGACTTGGTGGTCTGCGTGGCGGCGGCGCTGAGGCGCGGCCTCAAGGAGGAGATCCTGGCCGCCGGCTTCCGCATCTCGGGCCTGGGCCAGCTCATCGAGACCGGCATCCAGGCCGACCGCCTGGTGGTTTTCGGCGATTGACTTGATTTGCGGGAGAGGAAGATGAGCGAAACGGAACCTTGGGAGGAAGGCGAAGGCGGTGTCGTCAAGCGCTTCCTCTATGTCAACCGCAAGGCGCCCTACGGCACCATCTATGCCCTGGAATGCCTGGAGATGGTACTGATCGCGGCTGCCTTCGACCAGGACGTCAGTGTCGTCTTCATGGACGACGGCGTTTACCAGATCAAGAAGGACCAGGACACCGAGGCCATCAACATGAAGAACTTCTCGCCCACCTACAGGGCGCTCGATGACTACGACGTGGAAAAGCTCTACGTCTGCCGGCGCTCGATGGAGGAACGCGGGCTTTCGCCCGACGACCTGGTGGTGCCGGTCGAGGTCCTTGAGACCGAGGCGCTCAGGGCGCTGATGGCCGAACAGGACGTGGTCCTGAGTTCCTAGGCCAAATGTAGGGATCAAGACATGCCAATGCTGCACACCGTCAACAAGTCGCCCTATGAACGCAAGGCACTGGAACGCTGCCTCGAATTCGCCGAAGACGGCGCCGCCGTCTTGCTCATCGAGGACGGCGTCTATGCCGCCGATGGCGCCGGCGCCGCGGCCGGGCCTCTGGGCCAGGCCATGGGGCGTCTTAAGGTCTATGTGCTGGGTCCCGACTTGGCCGCCCGTGGCCTGGCCGAGGATCGCCTGCTCGAGGGCGTCGCCGTGGTCGACTACGGGGGCTTCGTCGATCTGGCGGCGGAGCATTCCGCCGTTCATTCATGGTTATAATGGGCAATCTAAGAAGGAGGTAAGGGGAACATGGCTTACGAACTCAACGGCGCCACCGTCGAGGCTGACGAGGAGGGCTACCTGCAGGACATCGGCCTCTGGAACGAGGAATTGGCGGGCCTGATCGCCGAGGACGAAAAGATCGAAATGTCCGAGGATCACTGGCAGGTCGTCAATTTCCTGCGCGATTATTACGATGAATACCAGATCGCGCCGGCGGTCAGGGTGCTGACCAAGGCCATCGGCAAGAAGCTGGGCAAGGACAAAGGGAACAGCAAGTACCTCTATGCCCTCTTCCCCTACGGCCCGGCCAAACAGGCCTGCAAGATCGCCGGCCTGCCCAAGCCCACCGGCTGCATCTAGCCAGCCAGCTCGCTGGCCTTTTGTTGTTGCTGGGTGCCGCCGTTAGAGGCGGTTCCGGTTGAGGGCGTGCGATGACGGTACTTGGGGTTATTTTCGCACTTCTGCTGTATGCCGCCACCTTGATTTTGCTGGCCGGGCTGGGGCGCAAGATCGTGGCCTACTGGCGGGCGCCGGCGCCGCTCAAGATCCCCACCATGCCGGCGCCGCTGGGGCGCTCGGGGGTGGTGCTCAGGCTGGGTCGCGAAGTGGTGCTCTTTGAGAGCCTGTTCAAATCCAACAAATGGCTGTGGATCTTCGGCTGGGCCTTCCATGCGGCGCTGCTGCTGGCGCTTTTGCGCCATGGCCGCTATTTCGTCGAGCCGGTGGGGTTTTTGTTGACCAGGCTGCAGCCTTTCGGTGAATACGCCGGCTTCGCCATGGTGCTGGCGCTGCTCGGCCTCTTGGCCCGGCGCCTGGTACTGGCCCGGGTGCGTTTCATCAGCGCGCCATCGGATTACCTGATGCTGCTGCTGATCATCGCCATTGGCGTGAGCGGGCTTTTCATGCGCTACGTGGCACGCACCGACATCGTGGCGCTGAAGGCCTTCACGCTGGGCCTGGTGCGCTTCGACTGGCAGCCGCTGCCGGCCGATCCGGTGCTGCTGGTGCATCTTTTCCTGGTGGCGCTGCTGATGGCCGTGTTGCCCTTTTCCAAGCTATTGCACATTCCCGGCCTGTTTTTCAGCCCCAGTCGCAACCAGGCCGACGATGCCCGCGAGCGGCGCCATGCCCCGGAGGCGGTCCGATGAACGACTTCGTGACGCCCGAAGTGGGCGAATTCATCGAGACCCCGGAAATCGAGTCCGGTGCCATGGCCCACAGCCAGCCCTTCGTGGCGGCGGCCGAGCACCAGGAGGCCCTGGGCTTTCCCGGCGAGCTGGTCGAGGACTGGCAGCAGAAGGCCATCGTCCGCCTGGGCGAGTTGCTTAAGGAAAACCGCGGCCTCGGGGTCTTTCTCGATAGTTGCGTGAAATGCGGCGCCTGCACCGACAAGTGCCACTATTTCCTCGGCACCGGCGATCCCCTGAACATGCCGGTGGCGCGCCAGGACCTGTTGCGCCAGGTCTATCGCCGCCATTTCACCGTTGCCGGCAAGCTGTTGCCCGGGCTGGTGGGAGCGGCCGAGCTGACGCGCGAACGGCTGGACGACTGGTACCGTTACTTCCACCAGTGCTCGCAGTGCCGGCGCTGCTCCGTCTTTTGCCCCTACGGCATCGACACGGCCGAAATCTCCATGGCGGCTCGCGAGATCATGGATTGCATTGGCCTGGGCCAGAAATATTCCAACGAGATCATCGCCAAGGTGCACAAGATCGGCAACAACCTGGGCCTTCCGCAACCGGCGCTGGTCGACACGCTGGAGGGCCTGGAAGAGGACATCGAGGACGAAACCGGCGTTGCCGTGCGCATCCCGGTGGACGAGAAAGGCGCCGACGTGCTGGTGATCACGCCCAGCGCCGATTTCTTCTCCGAGCCCCACGTTGATGGCCTAATGGGTTACGCCAAGGTCTTCCACCAGGCCGGCATCAGCTGGACGCTGAGCTCGGCTGCTTCCGAGGCCGCCAATTTTGCTCTGTTCATCGGCTCGCAGCGCCAGATGCAAGAGGTCGCCATGCGCATCCGCGATGCCGCCCTCGAGCTCGGCGTCAAGCGCCTGGTGGTGGGAGAGTGCGGCCATGCCTGGCGCGTCGCCTACAGTTTCTGGAACACCCTGGTCGGGCCTTTCGATTTCCTCGATCGTGATTTTCCCGCGCCGCAGCACATCTGCGAGATGACTTATGACCTTATCGAACGCGGTGCGCTGAAGCTCGACCCCGAGGCCAACGACGACAAGGTCGTGACCTTTCACGATTCCTGCAACGTGGCGAGAGCCTCGCGCATGGGCGGCTGGCCCGGTGGGCAATTCCATATCCCTCGGGCCATCCTGCGCGCCTCGGTCAACAATTTCGTCGACATGGCCGAAGAGACCATCGGCGAGGCCACGTACTGCTGCGGCGGCGGCGGCGGCCTCTTGACCGACGACCTGACCGAGCTGCGCGTCAAGGGCGCCTACCCCCGCATGCAGGCCCTGCAGCGCGTCATCGAAGACCACGGCGTCACCCACTTGGCCGCCATTTGCGCCATCTGCAAGAGCCAGTTCAGCAAGGTGCTGCCCTACTACGGCCATGACATGGACATGATCGTCGGCGTGCATCAGCTGCTCTCGAACGCCATCCAGCTTGGTGGCGAACAGTAGTCACGAGATTCGAGGAAAGACATGGACGACAAGGTCGATACGGAACTCGCCGCCCGCACGGCACGGCGCTACCAGGACGGCGACGACGCGCCGGGGCCGCTGGACGAGCAGATCTTCATTGCCGACTATTCCCACAAGTGCCCCGTCTACGTCCACCGCACGCCGCCCTGCCAGGGCAGTTGCCCGGCCGGCGAGGACATCCGCGGCTGGCTGCAGATCGTGCGCGGTATCGAAAAATCGGGCGCCGAATCAGATGACGACAGCGATTGGCAGGAATACGCCTTCCGCCGCCTGACCGCATCCAATCCCTTTCCCGCCATCATGGGCCGGGTCTGCCCGGCGCCCTGCGAGGACGGCTGCAACCGCAACGAGGTCGAGGAACAGGTCGGCATCAATGCGGTCGAGCACTTCATCGGCGACAGCGGCATCGAGCGCGGATTTGGGCTCGGTGAGGCGGGCGCCGATACGGGCAAGAAAGTCGCCATCATCGGCGGCGGACCGGCCGGCCTGGCGGCGGCCTACCAGTTGCGCCGCCGCGGCCACGGCTGCACCGTCTTCGACGACCACGCCGACCTGGGCGGCATGATGCGCTATGGCATCCCCGGCTACCGCACGCCGCGCGACGTCATCGATGCCGAGATCAAGCGCATCACCGATATGGGCGTCGAGATCCGTCTCCAAACCCGGGTCGGCGTCGACGTCACGCTGGAGACCATCGAGAACGACTATGACGCCATCCTGGTGGCCATCGGCGCCCAGGCCGGCACGGCGCTGCCGGTGCCGGGCGGCGAGGCGCCCAACGTCATCTCCGGGATCTCGTTCCTTGCCGCCTTCAACGAGAACCGCCTGATGCACGCCGCCCAGCGGGTGCTGGTGATCGGCGGCGGCGACACCGCCATGGACGTGGCGGCGGTGGCGCGCCGCATCGGCCACATCGAAAACGTGGCCGAGAAAGACCGCGTCGAGCACGTCATCATGGGCCACACGGCCCACGACGTGGCCACCGTGGCCAAGCGCCAGGGCGCCGAGGTCACCATCGTTTACCGCCGCCCCATTGAGCGCGCCCCGGCGGCCAAGATGGAGATCGAGCACGTGCGCCAGGAAGGCGTCGAGATCCGCACCTGCCTGGCCCCGGTCGAGGCGGTGCTGGGCCCCGACGGCCGGGCCACGGCGCTGCGCGTCATCGAAGTGGAGTGGGAAGACAATAAGAAAATGACGGCCAAGGAGGGCTCCGAGTTCGACATCCCCTGCGATCTGATCGTGCCGGCGCTGGGCCAGGTCGGCGACTTTCGCGGCATGGAGGGTCTGGCCAACGAGCGCGGCCTGGTCGATGCCGACAAGAACTTCCAGGTGCCCGATAAGCCCGGTTACTTCGTCGCCGGCGACATCGTCAATCCCCACCTTTTGACCACCGCCGTGGGCCAGGCCACGGTGGCCGTCGAGAGCATCGAGCGCTACTTGCAAGGCGAAGAAGTGGGGCGCCGGCCCAAGGTCGAGGTGCGGCACTTCGATCTTTTGCAGAAACTGCACGAGGGCCAGCTCGAGCCCGAGGCTTTCGAGCCCGGCGAGGTGCGCGGTACCGACGCCGCCAATTTCGCCGTGCACAATTACGAGAACCGCTCGTTCCAGGAGATCATCCCGGCCGACCAGCTCTTTCTCGGCCACTGGGACACGGTGCCGCGCAACCGGCGTAGCGAGATCGAGATCGGCACCGAGGCCGTTCTCGGCCATTTCTCCGAACGCATCAGCGGCCTTGACGAAGCCGCCGTCAAGGCCGAGGCCGAGCGCTGCATGAGCTGCGGCATGTGCTTCGAATGCGACAACTGCGTCGTCTTCTGCCCCCAGGTCGCGGTCAAGCGCTCGAAGCGCGGCGAGAGCACCATGGGGCGCTACGTCTACACCGACTATTCGCGCTGCATCGGCTGCCACATCTGCGCCGACGTCTGCCCCTCGGGTTACATTCAGATGGGGCTGGGGGAGTAATCATGCCGCTGCGGCTCGGCGCCTGGCTTTTCGTGCTGCTGCTGGTCCTGCCGGCAGCGGCCGGCGAAAGGGTGCCGCGGCCCGAGCCGCCGCGCGGCCGGGGCGAGGCCTGTGTCGCCGAGGTGGATTACATGCGCCGCTTCCACGGCGACGAGCTTAGGCGCCAGCGCGACCAGACCCTGCGTCTGGGCATCCGAGGCGGCAAGTATAGCCTGGCCGGCTGTCTCGACTGCCACGCCGTCAAGGACGCCCATGCCCAGCCCGTGGGCTACGACGACCCGCGGCATTTCTGCCAGTCCTGCCACGGCTATGCCGCCGTGCGCATCGATTGCTTCGATTGCCATTCGGCCAAGCCGGATCAGCGGGCGGGGAGGGCACAGTGAAGACCCGGCGGACCCTACTCAAGGGCGGTGCGGCCTTCGCCACCTTGGCGCTGGCGCCCGGCCTGACGCTGTTGGCCCAGGCCAGGCCGGCTGGCGTCGCGGCCTCGGCGGCGGTGCGCTGGGGGCTGTTGATCGATGTTGCCAAGTGCGCCGACGACTGCCAGGCCTGCGTCGCCGCCTGTGCCGAGGAGAACGGCCTTGGTGGATCAGGCCCCCGGGACCGCCCGGCCACCGACGCCCAGTGGATCCGCAAGGTCAAGGTCACAGGTGGCGCCTCGGACGGCAGCTTTTCGCTGCCGCTCATGTGCCAGCACTGCGCCAACCCACCCTGCGTCGACGTCTGCCCCACCGGCGCCTCGTTTCGCCGTGCCGACGGCATCGTGCTGGTCGACAAGCACATCTGCATCGGTTGCCGCTATTGCATGATGGCCTGCCCCTACAAGGCGCGCTCGTTCGTGCACCAGCCGGTGCGGGGCCAAAAGTCCTTTGCCCCGCGCGGCATGGGCACGGTGGAAAGCTGCACCTTCTGCGTCCACCGCGTCGACCGGGCCGGCACGCCGGCCTGCGTCGAGGCCTGCGCCGAGACCCACGGGGCCATGCTATTCGGCGACCTCATGGACCCCGCGAGCCAAATCTCGCGCCGGCTCACGGCCCGCGCCGGCCGCCGCATCCGGGCCGACCTGGGGTTGGATCCGGGCGTCGTCTACAGGGGGATCTGAGCGGTGCCCGGCATCACCTTCAAAACACTGCCCGCCAGCCGCGGTTTCTGGATCGTCTTCCTGGCGTTGGGCGCGCTGCTGTTGGTCGGCTTGGTCTGTGCCTTGGTGATGGAAACCGCCGGCCATGTGGTCACCGGCATGAACAACCAGATCGTCTGGGGCATGCCGCACGTCTTCGCCGTTTTCCTCATCGTGGCCGCCTCGGGCGCCCTCAACGTGGCCTCCATCGCTTCGGTTTTTCAGCGTGCGCCTTACAAACCTTTGGCGCCCTTGTCGGCGCTGCTGGCCATCGGCCTGCTGGTCGGCGGTCTGGCCGTATTGGTGCTCGATCTGGGCCGCCCCGACCGCCTGCTGGTGGCCATGACGAGCTATAATTTCAGGTCGATCTTCGCTTGGAATATTTTTCTCTATGTCGGTTTCCTCGGCATCGCCGGGTTCTATCTCTGGTTCCTGCTGGAGCCCCGCCTCGCCCGCGTCGCCAAGCCGGCCGGGCTGGTGGCCTTTCTCTGGCGCCTCGTGCTGACCACCGGTACGGGCTCGATCTTCGGCTTTCTGGTGGCCCGTCAGGCCTACGACGCGGCCATCATGGCGCCGCTTTTCATCGTCATGTCGTTCTCCTTCGGCCTGGCCATCTTCGTGCTGGTGCTGCTGGTCGCCTGTGCCGCCGACGGCCGGCCGCTGGGTGAGGCGCTGCTGGCCCGGCTGGGCCGCTTGCTGGCGATCTTCGTGGCGCTGGTGCTCTATTTCACGACCGTGCAGCACCTGACCAACCTCTATGCCGCCGAACACGCCGGCATCGAACGTTTTATCTTGCTCGAGGGCGGCGTCTTTGCGCTGCTCTTTTGGCTGGGCCAAGTGCTGATCGGCGGCGTGCTGCCGCTGCTGATCCTGCTCAACGATCGTCTGGGCACCTGGTCCGGGCGCTTGCTGGCGGCCGCTCCGATGGTGGTCATCGGCGGGCTGGCGCAGGTCTACGTCATCATCATCGGCGGCCAGGCGTTTCCGCTGCTGCTGTTTCCCGGACGCCAAGTGACGAGCTCGTTTTTCGATGGCGTGGTTTCGGGCTACGCGCCCAGCGGCCTGGAGATCGGCCTGGGCATCGGCGGTCTGGCGCTGGCGCTGTTGATCGTGCAGCTCGGCCTCGGGCTCCTGCGCCTATTGCCCGAAAGCCTGGCCGACAGCGCGCCCGAGCCCGAGCCCGACCCCGAACCCGAGACCGAGCCGGAGGCCGCGACGGCCGAGCCATGATCGCTTTTCTGGTCTCGGCGGCGCACAAGTCCTCGGGAAAGACGACCATCGCCACGGGCCTGGCGGCGACGCTGACGGGCCGCGACTTGGCTGTCCAGAGCTTCAAGAAGGGCCCCGACTACATCGATCCCATGTGGCTCGGCCGGGCCGCCGGCCGGCCCTGCCGCAATCTCGATTTCTGGACCCAAGGTGCGGCCGAGATCGAAGCTCATTTCCAGCGCTTTGCCGGGGCTGCCGAGGTTGCCATCGTCGAGGGCAGCAAGGGGCTTTACGACGGCATCGACCCGGCCGGCGGCGACAGCACGGCGGCGCTCGCCCGCTTGCTCGGCCTGCCCGTGGTGCTGGTCATCGACTGCCAGGGCATCACCCGTGGCGTGGCGCCGCTGATTCTCGGCTACCAGGCTTTCGAGCCCGATCTGGCCATCGCCGGCGTGATCCTGAACAAAGTCGGCGGCGAGCGCCACGAGGGCAAGCTGCACGCCGCCGTCAACCACTACACCGACCTGCC
The DNA here is from genome assembly GCA_030740435.1 of Alphaproteobacteria bacterium. Classification (NCBI taxonomy): domain Bacteria; kingdom Pseudomonadati; phylum Pseudomonadota; class Alphaproteobacteria; species Alphaproteobacteria bacterium. The sequence continues at coordinate 39,894 of JASLXG010000228.1, forward strand.
CGTGCTGGGCGCCGTGCAGCGCAACCGCGAGCTCGAGATTGTCGAGCGCCACATCGGCCTGGTGCCGACCAACGAAGCCGACGGCCCCGACCGCCGCATCGAGGTCATCGCCGAGCACGTCTCCGAGCACGTCGATATCGATCTTTTGCTGCGCCGTGTGGGCAGTGTGGAAGTTCCGGCGCTGGCGCTGGCGGCGACGAGTCGGAGTCCCGACGTACGCCTGGCCGTGGCCCGCGATGCCGCCTTCGGATTTTACTACCCGGGCGATCTGGAGGCGCTGCAGGCGGCGGGGGCCGAGATCGTCGCCTTCGATACGCTCTCGGACCCGGTGCTGCCGGACTGCGACGGGCTATTTATCTCGGGCGGCTTTCCCGAAACTCAGATGGCGGCGCTGGAAGCCAACGCGGATTTGCGCCAAGCGATCCGCCAGGCCCTGGCGGCCGGCCTGCCGGCCTATGCCGAATGCGGCGGCCTGATGTACCTGGCGCGCTCCATCGCCTGGCAGGGAGAACGCCGCCAGATGGTCGGCGCCGTGCCGGCCGATGTGGTTATGACGCCCAGGCCCGTGGGCCGGGGCTACGTAAGATTGCGCGAAACCGGCGCCGGGCTTTGGCCGCTACAAGGAAAAGCAGGCGAAAGCCTGCCGGCTCATGAGTTTCATTATTCGCGGCTCGAGAACCTCGACCCCGAGATCCCCTTCGCCTACCAGGTGCTGCGCGGCCACGGCTTCGACGGCCAGCACGACGGCCTGGTGGTGGGTAACCTTCTGGCCGGCTACGTCCACTTGCGGCACGTCGGGGGGAACCCCTGGGCCGACCGATTCGTTGACTTCGTGCGTCACTGTCGAAAAAAAGGGGGTGGGTACATCTAGGCCAAAATACACTTGTCAGACTATCCACATCCGAATACCACAGGATGACCACTAACTTTCCCTCTGAAATTGGGTTATTATTAAAAAGGGAAAAATGAGGACAGGTAGCTTTAAGGCCTTATGTGCTTCTCCCAATTTCTCTTCTGTCCGAATAGCAATGGTAGATAGCATAATGAACTTGTCAGCAGCTATTGCTTGAATGAAAGAGTATTTCGCACCCTTCGCTGAAATGCAAGGATATTGCTAGAAAGTTGAAAAAAAACTAGCAAAAATAGTAATATACTCTAATTATTACTAGAAAAAGTGGTACTTACTGAGTCTTTCGCTTCGTGGATTTTGTGCGCCGCTTGCGGAACTAAAGCTCCAAGTCGCCGCCCAACATCCGATGCACGATGGTGCGGCGCAGGATCTCGTTGGTGCCGTCGGCGACGTTGATGACGCGAACGGTTTTGTAGGCCTCCGAGAGGCCCAATTCGTTGGTGAAGCCCATGGCGCCAAAGGTCTGGATGGGGCCCGGTCGATGGCCCGGACACCGACCTCGACGGAGTAGGCCTTGGCCATCGAGAGCTCCTTGATGGCCGGCTCGCCACGGTCGAGAAGGGCGGCGGCGTTGAGGCCCATGAGATGGGCGGCGTGCACTTCCATGGCCGCTTCGGCGAGCGGAAAGGTGACGCCCTGGTAGTCGGAAATGGTCTTGCCGAAGGCTTCGCGGGTCTTGGCGTAATCCAGCGCCAACTCCAGCGACCAGCGCGCCAGGCCGGTGGCCCGGGCAGAATTGTAGATGCGCCCCAATGATACGCCCAGCAGCGCCGTGGCGAAGCCCTGGTGGAGATCGCCGACCAGCTGGTAGGGCTCGACGCGCACATCTTCCAGCACCAGCTCCGCTTCGTCGCCGCCCACCGAGCCGTGCATGCGGATGATGCGTTCGATCTCGAAGCCGGCCGCGCTGGTGGGCACCAGGAAGGCACTGATGCCGCCCCGCCGGGCCGCGGCCTTGTCGGCATCGCTGATGGCGAAGACGATGCAATAGTCCGCAATGGGCGAATTGGTGGTCCAGATCTTTCGTCCGCTCAGGCGCCAGCCCTCGCCGTCGGCAACGGCCCGGGTGCGAAGCCCGGCGGCGTCGGAGCCGGCGCCCGGTTCCGAGAGCCCAAAGCACATGGAGGTGCGTCCGGCCAGCATGTCGGCCAGGATTTCCTCGCGCGCCTGGGGCGTGACTTTGGCCAGCACCGGGCTCGGCCCGAAGGCCCAGTGGCTGATGGCGTAGACGGTCAGCCAGTTCAGCGGGCCACAGTGGTGAAAGGCATGATGCCAGCAGACGTAGTAGGCGAGCTTGCCCAGCCCGGCGCCGCCCAAGTCCTCGGGCACGCACATGTTGTAGTAACCGGCCTCGGCGGCGGCCATGCGCACCTCGCGGATCAGCGCCACCACTTCCGGCACATAGCGCCCGTCCTCGCCATAGGTATGGCGCGGGTTCGACAAGAGCTCGTGGTGTTTCTCGTGCCGGCCAATGACCTCGGCGTCGAGAAATCCCGTCAGCCCGTCTTTTACGGCTTCGATTTCGTCGGGAATGTCGAATGCGATGGCGCTCATACGCTTTTCCTAAAAAAAGTGGTCCCTGTCCCTACTTTTTTCAGCTTAACCTTTTGAAGCAGAACAGTTTTTCGATTTCGCAGGCGGCGAAAAAAGTGGTCCCTGTCCCTACTTTCCTGTCCTCAAAACTACTATTTCGAGGCCCCTAGGGCCCGGGTTTCGCCGATCTTCATGACCCAGGTGTGGTCGTCGTCGAAGCCGGCGGCCCGGGCTGCGGCGCGGAAGCGCTCTGGTGGCTCGAAGGGGGGCTCGTCCGAGAGCACCACCGTGCCCCAGTGGTGGGCCAGCAGCGTCCGCGCCCCGAGGTCGTGACTCACTTGCACCGCCTCCTCGGGGTTGGTGTGCGAGGTCTTCATCAGCCACACCGGGAGATAAGCGCCGATCGGCACCAGCGCCAGGTCGAAGGGGCCGTAGCGTCGGCCGAGCTCGGTGAACACCGGGCCATAGCCGGTGTCGCCGGAGAAATAGACACGCCGGCCGTCGCCCTCCAGCATGGCCCCCATCCATAAGGTCTGGTTGATGTCGTTGAGGCTGCGGCGCGACCAATGCACGGCCGGCAGCGCCGTCACCACGAGCTCGCCGAATTCGACTTTGTCGTGCCAATCGACATCCCGCACGTCGGTGTAGCCGCGTTCACGGAAGAAATCGCCCAAGCGCAGCGGTGCCAGCACGGTGATACGATCTTTCCCGGGCAGCGCCTCAATGGTGACCGCGTCGAGGTGGTCGTAGTGGTTGTGCGAAACGATAACCACGTCGATGGGCGGCAGCTCCGCCACTTCCAGGCCGGGGCCAGCGTAGCGGGCCGGGCCCAGCGGCCCCAGCGGCGAGGCGTATTTCTTGAGGTAGGGATCGGTCAGCACCGTCTTGCCACCCATGCGGATGAGGAAGGCGGCGTGGCCCAGCCAGGTGATGGTGGGGTTGGCGGTGTGCGCCGCCAGCTCGGCCAGCGCTTGGCGGCGCGGCAGCACGTGGTCTGCCGGCGGCTTGGGCGTCTGGCGCTGCATGATGATGCGCCGCCAGAGGAAACCCCAGCGGTCGCTGAAGCCGTGCCTGGTGGCGCGCCGCGGGCTGCCCTCGGCGTTGCGAAAGCCGGTGGGCGTGTGATGGTAGGGTTTGTCGCTCACGTCACGAGGTTCCGGGCTGGGGGCACAGGCTGTCAAGAGGGCGAGGAGCAGCGGCAGGAGAAAGCGCAAACCACGAATCCGCATCATTTTCCCCGGGCGAAGGTGGCGGCCGGCACGAATGCCGTGCATTCGGTATCCAGCGTACCATATTCAAGGTCTGGACTTGGCCCGGTCGGCAATGTGCTAGGCTTGCAGCCGAATTTTTCGTGCCGGAGCAGGGACGCCATGAAGCTCACCGACAAGAACCTTTTTCGCCAGCAGTGCTACGTCCACACGGGCCTCATCTCGACCGAGGTGGCGCCCTTTGGCGGCATGAAGGAATCGGGTATCGGCCGCGAGGGCTCGAAGTACGGCATCGGCGAATTTCTCGAGATCAAATACCTCTGCATGGGCGGGATTTGATGACGGATTTCGACTTCGACCTCTTCGTCATCGGCGCCGGCTCGGGCGGCGTCTCGGCCAGCCGGCGCGCCGCCGCGCATGGTGCCAGGGCCGGCATCTGTGAGGAATACCGCGTCGGCGGTACCTGCGTCATCCGCGGCTGCGTGCCCAAGAAGCTGCTGACCTACGCCGCCCACTTCGCCGAGGACGCCGAAGACGCCGCCGGCTATGGCTGGAGCGTAGCGCCGCCAAGCTTCGACTGGGCCACCCTGATCGCCAACAAGGATCGCGAGATCGACCGCCTCAACGGCATCTATCTGGGCATGCTCGAGGGCGCCGGCGTCAGCCTGATCGAAGGCCGGGCCGAGCTCAAGGACCGCCACACATTGGACATCGGCGGACGCCAGGTGAGGGCCGAGACCATCCTCATCGCCACCGGGGCCCGGCCCTGGACGCCCGAGGTGCCCGGCATCGAACACGCCATCAGCTCCAACGAAGCCTTCCATCTCGAGACCCTGCCGGACCTCGTGGTGGTGGTCGGTGGAGGCTACATCGCCGTCGAATTCGCCGGCATCTTCCACGGCCTGGGCAGCCGGGTGAGCCAGCTTTACCGCGGCGAGCAGATCCTGCGCGGCTTCGACCGCGATGTCCGCGACGCCTTGGCCGGCGAGATGCTGGGCCGTGGCATCGACCTGCGCCTCGACTGCCAAGTCGCCCGCATCGGCCATCAAGATGGCCATTTCGTTGTCACTACCGTCCAGGACGACGTCATCGAAACCGACCTCGTCATGTATGCCACCGGGCGCCGGCCCAACGTCCAGGGCCTGGGCCTCGAGGCGCTGGGTGTGGACACCGGCGAGGGCGGGGCCATCGTCGTCGATGACTTCGGCCGCACCTCGGTCGACAACATCTACGCCATCGGCGACGTCACCGATCGCATGAACCTCACCCCGGTGGCCATCAACCAGGGCCGGGCCTTTGCCGACACGGTCTATGGCGGCGCGCCGCGAACGATTGACTACCGCTTCGTGCCCTCGGCCGTCTTTTCCAACCCCAGCGTCGGCAGCGCCGGCTTGACCGAGGAAGAGGCGCGGGCAAGCTTCGACGTCGATATTTACAAATCCAGCTTCCGGCCCATGAAGGCCACGCTTTCCGGGCGCCAGGAAAGAACCATGATGAAGCTGATCGTCGACGCCAAGTCCGATCGCGTGCTGGGCGCCCACATGGTCGGCCCCGATGCCGCCGAGATCATCCAGGGCATCGGCGTGGCGTTGACTTGCGGTGCCACCAAGGCGCAGTTCGACGCCACCGTCGGCGTCCATCCCTCGGCGGCCGAGGAATTCGTCACCATGCGCGAGAAGTACGTGGCTGAGGAGGCCAAGGCCGCCGAATAGGGCGTTTTGCGCCCGCAGAAAGCTTGGCAAGGGGGGGCTTCCGGCGTATAGGCTGGGGCCGATTTCACAAGGAGCAGGTTATGGGCGGCAAATGGAGCCCCGATAGCTGGCGCGGCCTGCCCGTCGCGCACCAGCCCGAATATCCCGATGCGGCGGCCCTGGCCGCCGTCGAGAAGCAGCTTGGGCGCTATCCGCCGCTGGTCTTTGCCGGTGAGGCGCGGCAGTTGCAGACGCTGTTGGCCGAGGTCGCCGAAGGGCGGGCCTTTTTGCTGCAGGGCGGCGATTGTGCCGAGAGTTTCGCCGAATTCAATGCCGACAACATCCGCGACACCTTCCGCGTGCTGATGCAGATGGCGGTGGTGATGACCTTCGCCGCGGCCTGCCCGGTGGTCAAGGTGGGACGCATGGCCGGCCAGTTCGCCAAGCCCCGCTCCGAGCCCATTGAGGTCCGCGACGGCCAAACGCTGCCGAGCTACCTGGGCGACTGCATCAACGGCATGGATTTTTCCCCCGAGGCCCGCAGGCCGGACCCCGACCGCTTGCTGCAGGCCTACAGCCAGGCGGCCGCGACGCTCAATCTCCTGCGCGCTTTCGCCCAGGGCGGCTATGCCGACCTGCACCGCGTGCACCGCTGGAACATGGGCTTCGTGGCCGACACGCCAGAGGGTGAGCGCTACGAGGACCTGGCCGACCGCATCGCCGAGGCGCTGGCCTTCATGGGCGCCTGCGGCCTCACCGCCGACGAGGTGCCGGAGGTCTACCAGACCGATTTCTACACCTCCCACGAGGCGCTGCTGCTGGGCGCCGAGGAGGCCATGACACGGGTCGATTCGACCAGCGGCGACTGGTACGACACCTCGGCGCATTTGCTTTGGATCGGCGACCGTACCCGCCAGCCCGACGGCGGCCACGTCGAGTTCATGCGCGGTATCTCGAATCCCATCGCCCTCAAGGCCGGGCCCAGCCTGGGGACCGACGAGCTCCTTAGGCTGGTCGATATCCTCAACCCGGCCAACCAGCCGGGCCGCCTGACGGTGATTTCCCGCCAGGGCGCCGACGGCGTGGAAAAAGGCCTGGTGCCGCTGGTGCGGGCCATCCAGCGCGAGGGCCGCTCGGTGGTCTGGGCCTGCGACCCGATGCACGGCAACACCATCAAATCGGCCACCGGCTACAAGACCCGGCCCTTCGATCAGGTGCTGAGCGAGGTCGAGCGCACCTTCGCCGTGCACCAGGCCGAGGGCAGCCACGCCGGCGGCATCCACATCGAGATGACCGGCCAGGACGTCACCGAATGCCTGGGCGGCGCCCAGGAGATCACCGAGCACGGCCTGGCCCATCGCTATCACACGCACTGCGACCCCCGGCTCAATGCCACGCAAAGCCTCGAGCTCGCGTTTCTCATTGCCGATAGCCTGAAGCAGCGGCGCGCCGGCAGCGCTGACGCCGCCGGGGCCGCGGCTATCGTCGAGGCGTTCTGACCGTGTCGAAGATGCAGGACGACGAGATCGGGCGCCTCACCGACAAATATTTCTGGCGCACCAAGGAGACCGTCGGCCGCTTCGGCGACCGCCGTGTCACCTATGCCGTGTTCATGCGCCGCCCGGTGCTGTTCACGCCGCGCCTGATGGTGGATTGGCTGGCCGAGGTGGCGGCCGAGCGCGGCGTCGAGTTCGATCTCAAGCTCTGCTTCGAGGAGGGCGACCGGGTCGGCGCCGGCGAGCCGCTCTTATATATCTCGGGCTCCTTCTACCACCTGGTCGATCTCGAGACCCTTTACCTCCAGCTTCTGGGCGCGCCCTGCGTGGCGGCCTACAACGCCTATGTCATGTGCTGCGATCTGCCCAAGACCGCCTTCGTCGCCTTCGATGCCCGCCACTGCGCCGGCGCCAAGATGGCCGAGCTGATGGCCTATGCCGCCAGTGTGGGCTCCAAGGCGGCGCAGCAGCACGCCGGTGCCGTGGGTTTCATCGGCAATGCCACCGATGCCACGGCGCATTTTTTCGGCGCCGACAAGGGGCTCGGCACCATGCCGCACGCGCTGATCGGCTACGCCGGCTCGACGCTGAGGGCGGCCGAGATGTTCCACGAAACCTTCCCCGACGAGAACTTAACCGTGCTGGTCGATTATTACGGCCAGGAGGTGAGCGATACCTTGGCCGTCTGCCGGCGCTTTCCCGAGTTGGCGGCCGAGGGCCGGCTCGGCGTACGTGTCGACACCCATGGCGGCCGCTTCGTCGAAGGCCTCGACACGCAAGCTTCCTACGAGGTGCTGGAACGCCACTCGCCGCTGGCCGTCAAGCAGTACCGCACCGAACAGGAGCTCAAATGCCTGGTCGGCACCGGCGTCTCGGCGGCGGCCATCTTCCACATGCGTGAGCAGTTGGATGCGGCCGGTTTCGACAAGGTGAAGATCGTTGCTTCCTCGGGCTTCGGAATCACCAAGTGCGCGGTCATGGCTAGCGTCGGGGCACCCATCGACGTCGTCGGCACGGGGTCCTACCTCCCCGAGAACTGGGCCGAGACCTACGCCACCGCCGACATCGTGGCCTATGACGACGAGCCGGTGGTCAAGGTTGGCCGCGAGTTCCTGCTGGAGCGGCCGTAGCGACGGATTCGACCTCGCCGGCGATGCGCCTCGCCAGCCGTGATGTTGTGCCCTGTCACGATGCGCTGTGACCAAAACAAACTGTGCACGAAATCGACCACGTTGTAGGCCAGGCAAAACATACTGAGCCAGAACGAGAGGAACTCGCCGCTCCATAGCCAGACGATGAGGTTGGCGTAGAAGAACACCGAGGTCAGGAAATCGAGCGCGAACCTGAGATAGCGCCCGAGATAGAAGTGCTGTAGCCCAAACCCCAAACTGTAAACCAGCACGGCATATGTGTCGGGATCGCGCAGCGCCTGCTTGTAGGCTTGGTAGTAGGTTTTGCGCTGGCTGTCGGCGAGGCGGCTGAGGCGCTGGCGCAGCGCCTCCTCGCGTTGCTTCAGGGGCCCGTCCTCGGCGGCGACGTCGAACCAACTCACGGCACCGGATCCGCCAGACGGCCCACCTGATCACGGTTGCGGCAGCGCCGCAGCCGGGCAAGTGCCAGCCCGAGCCCCTTCCAGGCGCCATGGCGTTCGATGGCCTCGGCGGCGTAGCGCGAACAGGTGGGCGTGAAATTGCAGTCCACCCCGATGGCCACACCGCCGCCTCGGCGCCGGTACCAGCCGATCAGCCGGAGCAGCAGCGACCGCATGGCGTTTCCCGAACTACCGCCCCAGCGTCACCAGCACCGCTTCGCGGGTCCAGAACAGCATGAAGCGCTTGCTCTCGATGACCTGGAAGACGACCTGCCAGCCCTCCGCCGCCAGCTCGTTCAACTCCGCTTCCAGCTTCTGGATGGGGATGCCCGAGGCCCCCAGGAAGACGGTGCCGCAGCCTCCCTCGACGATGTGGATGACCTTGTACTCGCTGAATCTCTCCGCCATGGCGTTTTCCTATTCGTTGACGATGCGGATCAATTTCTTGCCGAAGTTCTCGCCCTGCAACAGCCCGATGAGCCCCGCCGGCGCGTTCTCCAGGCCGTCGCTGATGTCTTCCAGGATCTTCAGGCTGCCTTCCTGGTACCAGCGCGTGAGGCGCTTGCGGGCCTCGCCGTAGCGCGCCATGAAATCGAAGACGATGAAGCCGCGAATATTGATCCGGTTGACCAGGGAAAAGCGCAAATTCCGGGGGCCCAGGTCTTCTTGCGTCAGGTTGTACTGCGAGATCTGGCCGCAGACCGCCACCCGGCCCCACATGTTCATGCGCTCGAAAACGGCGTCCGTGATGGCACCGCCGACGTTGTCGAAGTAGACGTCGATGCCGTCGGGGCAGGCGGTGTCGATGGCTGCTCCCAGATCGGCGGTTTTGTAGTTGATGGCGGCGTCGAAGCCGAGCTCGTCGAGAACGTAGGCCACCTTGGCGTCGGAGCCGGCGCTGCCCACCGTGCGGCAGCCGCACATCTTGGCGATCTGGCCCACCACGGCACCCACGGCACCGGAAGCGGCCGAGACGAAGACGGTGTCGCCGGGCTTGGGCTGGCCCAGATCCAGCAAACCGAAATAGGCCGTCATGCCGGGCATGCCCAGCGCCCCCAGCCCGGTCGAGATGGGAGCGGCTTCTGCGTCGAGCTTGAGGGCCTCGGCGGCGCTGGCGACGGAATAGTCCTGCCAGCCGCCGGGCACCATGACGAAGTCGCCGACCGCCAGGCCCGGGGCGTTGGATTGCGTCACCTCGCCCGCCGTGGCGCCGACCATGGTTTCGCCGATCTGTACCGGTGGCACGTAGGATTTGACGTCGTTCATGCGGCCGCGCATGTAGGGATCGAGCGAAAGGTAGTGGTTGCGCACCAGCACCTGGCCCGGGCCGGGCTCGGGGATGGGATCTTCCACGAGGGCGAAATCGCTCGGTTTGGGAAAGCCCGTGGGGCGGGCAGCCAGGGTGACACGGCGGTTGGTGTTGCGCATCGGATCCTCGCGTAGATGGGTTGGGGTGATTTCCCAAGTTATAGCAGATCGCCGGGCTTGGCTGGCCCGGCGATTCCTATCGATCCCGAAATGCGCTAAACAGGCTCCATGACCGAGGCACTGACCATCGCGCTGGCCCAGCTCAATCCCACCGTCGGGGATCTCGAGGGCAATGTCGAGCTGGTGCGGGCGGCACGGCAAGCGGCCGCCGCCGAGGGCGCCGACCTGGTCGTGGCGCCCGAACTGGTGGTCAGCGGCTACCCGCCCGAGGACCTGGTGCTGAAGCCCGCCTTCCAGGACCGTATCGAGGCCCTGGTCGGGGATCTGGCGGCGGAAACCGGCGACGGCGGCCCGGCGCTGCTGCTGGGCACGCCGTGGCGCCGGGAAGGGCGCTTGTACAATGCCGCGGTGCTGCTGGACGGCGGCAAGGTTGCGGCGCTCAGCCTCAAGACCGACCTGCCCAACTACGGCGTCTTCGACGAGAAACGGGTCTTTTCCGTGGGGCCCCAGCCGCAACCGGTCGCCTTTCGCGGCGTCTCGCTGGGCGTGCTGATCTGCGAGGACGTCTGGACCCAGGCGCCGGTCGACGCGCTCACCGCCGCCGGGGCCGAGATCTTGGTGGTGCTCAACGGCTCGCCCTTCGAAGCCGCCAAGTTCAGCGAACGCGTCGGGCTCATGGCCGAGCGTATCCAGGGCAATGGCCGGCCGCTGATCTACGTCAACCAGGTCGGCGGCCAGGACGAATTGGTCTTCGACGGCGCCTCGTTCGTGCTCAATGGCGACGGTGCGCGCGCCGTGCAGGCGCCGGCCTGGCAAAGCACGGTGGTCGCCACCGCCTGGCAGCGCGGCCAAGGGGGCTGGCATTGCGCCGAAGGCGCCATCGAGGAGCCGCCCGAGGGCCTCGAATCCGTCTACCAGGCCATGGTTGCGGGGCTTCGGGACTACGTCGACAAGAACGGCTTTCCCGGCGTCGTGCTGGGGCTTTCGGGCGGTATCGATTCGGCTCTCTCGGCGGCGGTGGCTGCCGATGCGCTCGGCCCCGGGCGCGTGCGCTGCATCATGCTGCCGTCCGTTTATACCTCCGAGGAAAGCTTGATCGACGCCGCCGAGTGCGCCCGGCTTATGGGCGCGCGCCTGGAAGAGATTCCCATCGTGCCCGGCGTGGCGGCACTCCATGACATGCTGACCGCCGCCTTCGCCGGGCGGGCGCCCGACATTACCGAAGAAAACATCCAGGCTCGCCTCCGTGGCCTGGTGCTGATGGCGCTTTCCAACAAGTTCGGCGACATGGTGCTGACCACGGGCAACAAGTCGGAGATGTCGGTGGGCTACGCCACCCTTTATGGCGACATGTGCGGCGGCTATTCGGTGCTGAAAGACGTCTACAAAACCATGGTGTTCGCGCTCTCGCGCTGGCGCAACCAGCACCATCCGGCCGGTGGCCTGGGCCCCCAGGGCCGCGTTATCCCCGAACGCATCATCACCAAGCCGCCCAGCGCCGAGCTGCGCCCCGACCAGACCGACCAGGATTCGCTCCCCGAATACGAGGCGCTCGACGATATCCTGGGTTGCCTCATCGAGGCCGAAATGGCGCTGCCCGAGATCGTCGCCCGGGGCCACGACGAGGCCACCGTACGCCGCATCGAGCATTTGCTTTACATCGCCGAATACAAACGCCGCCAGTCCCCCCCCGGCGTCAAGATCACGCGGCGCAACTTCGGCCGCGACCGGCGCTATCCGATTACCAACCGGTTTCGTGATAGGGGGTAAGGTGGCCGGGGGCTCCGGAGGCTCCCAGAGGCCCCAGAGGCCATGACCCGGTGAGAAATGCGGGCTAACTTGCTTCAGGAGCCTCGGATCTCGTCGCTATGAGGCAGCGTCCACCATAGGGGCGTCCTGTGTCAGGGGTATTTCGATGCTGCGCCAATATGTCAGCAAATAAGGGGTTTTGTGACGCAATTGTTTCGCAAAAACCCATGACGCGAACACGATCAGCGCGTCAAGTTTTTGCTAAGGGATTTGCTGGCCAGCCGGTCCCTCTGCTCCCTGTGCTCCCTGTGCTCCCTGTGCCCACCTCGCCAGTCTCTCGAGGGGAACGCTGTCGGCCTCTTCGGCCGGTTGGGAGAGAAAGAACTCGGCGTAGTAACGATCGGTCGTGAGCTCCGTTTCGGGGTCGAGTTCGAGTTGCTGGATGGCCTCGGATGCTGCTTCGCGCTCCTCGATGCTGGCGAAGCGGCGCTGCGCAAACAGCGCGCCCTCGAGCTTTCGGGTGACGTACCCGGCGTCGGACAGCACTTCGGCGATGGGTTCGTAGCGAAACATGCGCAGCACGAAGTTGGCGAACCAGGGCCGAGGGCGATCGTTCAATCTCGACAACAACTGACGGAATGTGCGGTCGGTGACGTAGCCGACACAGCCCGTCGAGGTGACGAGATCGCAGCCTTTGATTTTCTCGGCGTCTCCGTTGCCCAGCGGCGAGGTTTCGAGATTGGCGGCGACGCCATCGTCGAGCAGGCCCGTGGCAATGCCGTAGTCGACGGCGCGGTCGGCCTCGTCCAGGCCGATGACGTTCAGTTCCTGGTCCCCGTCCTGGCGGCCGAAATAGTGCCGGTCCTGCTGCACGGCCTCGTCGAAGGGGCGTTCCTCGCCGCGGTCGTAATAGTCGTAAAGCCCCTCCATGGTGAAATCGTATTTGAGCATGGCGGCGTTGACACCGTATGAGCAGCCGAGATCGAGAACCTTTAGGCCACCGTCGCCGCCACCGTTGCGCCTTGCCCTGAGATCGCCGAGCAGCCCCCTGAAGATCGGTTTGGCGACCTCGGGTATGGCGTAATCGACCCGCTTCAGGGTCTGGAAATAGGTGCGGGCATCGGGCCGATTGTAGATCCCGGCGAAATCCTGTTTGCCCTCGTTGGTCGACGCGTAGCTCTCTAGACTTGGCATATTACTGTCCTCGCATTTTTTTCAAACCACCCGCGCGGCGGTATAAAGGTCGTGGGCGCGGCGGCGCCTGGCACCGGTTTGGCTAGCGATATTCATTTGCTCCGCGCGGCCGGAGAGTCGGCCCGCGGGTCAGGCTGTTACCAGCTGGTCCGCCTCTCGCGGTAGGCCTTGACGGCCTCCAACATGGCTGCCGGCGAAGGCTCGCCGGTCGTGGGCCGCGGCACTGGCGGGCCGCTTCGCAGCCAGATCTGCGCGCTGCCGAAACCGGGGTGTAGCACCCGGGCCAGGCGCTTGATCTGAAAGGGGCCGGGCTGATCCGTGCCGTGCTCCCAGTCGGCCACCACCTGGGTGGGAACGCCGAGACGACGGGCCAACTGTGCCTTGGAAAGCTCGGCCGTGCGCCGCGCCCGGGCAATGCGATAGCGCAACATGGGTATCACGCCTCGCCCCCCACCGCGCCGTTTTTCCGCCTTGATCATCTTGTTTCTCAGTCTTCCAGGTCGTTGGAAGTAGGCCCCACAGGGCCCCCCAACCAGGAGCCCCATTGTGGCCCGCTGATGGGCGAAAAGCAATCATAAATTCAATCGATCGATCGGAAATTTCGATTTAAGGTCTCCACTCGATCACCATCCCAAGGGATATCAGTTGAAAACCTGACGTTTCGTGGATTTCCTCATGAATCTCGAAAATAACCAATAATGATCTTGAAGCCATATGGTCTGAACTGCATAATTAGTAATGGTGTGGGACGTTGAAATCGCCGAAGCGTTTGTGCCGGAGATCCTGGATCTGTCCCGAGCGGTCCGCGTCGAAATCGCTTCTTTGGCGGGATTGCTGAAGGTGTTTGGTCCGCAACTGGCCCGGCCTCATGCCGATGGGCGGTTCGCCGACCATTTGGAGAACTCCGGTAGCAAAGGGGGCCGATAATGGCGAAATCGTTGGAGCAGGTGCTGGAATCGTTACCGCCGGACGAGCGCGAGGCCATCGCGGCACGCACTGGGGTATTGCTGACCAAGGAGTCGACGCTACGCGATTTGCGCAAGGCGCTCGATCAGACTCAGGTCAGTGTGGCGCAGAAGCTGCGCATCGGTCAGGACAGCGTGTCTCGCCTGGAGAGCCGCAGCGACCTGCTGCTCTCGACGCTGCGCGGCTACATCGAGGCCATGGGCGGCAGTCTGGAACTAACGGCACGCTTTCCTGATCGCCCGCCGGTGCGGCTCGCGGGTTTGGGCGATCTCGAGGAGCGGAAGAAACAGCGTCGCTGACGCGAGCGCCTCCCCCGGCGTGGACCTGGGGGCGGGAATCTGCTACGCCTGTGCGGCTCAAACCAGTCGCTCTGGTGTTCGGTCGGAAAACTTTTGTCTTTCAATAGGTTAACGGTCCCGTGGCCTTCGCGCTCTACAACACGCAAACGCGCCGAAAGGCGCTTTTCGAGCCCCTTCAGGCCGACCGTGTGGGCATGTATGTCTGCGGGCCGACGGTCTACGACTGGGCCCACATCGGCAACGCCCGGCCGGTGGTGGTGTTCGACGTGCTTTACCGTTTGCTCAAGCGGGAATACGCCGAAGTCAAATACGTGCGCAACATCACCGACGTCGACGACAAGATCATGGCCGCCGCCGAGACCTCAGGCGAGGCCATCGAGGCCATTACGGCGCGCACCAGTCAGGCCTACCACGACGACATGGCGGCCCTGGGTGCACTCGAGCCCGACGTCGAGCCCCGCGCCACCGGCCATATCGCCGAGATGATCGAAACCATCGCGGCGCTGATCGAACGCGGCCATGCCTATGAGGCCGAGGGGCACGTGCTGTTCGACGTTGCTTCGCACCCGCCCTATGGCGAGCTCTCGGGCCGCAATCGCGACGAGATGATCGCCGGCGCCCGGGTCGAGGTGGCGCCTTACAAAAAAGACCCGGCCGATTTCGTGCTGTGGAAGCCCTCGGCCGACGAGCAGCCGGGCTGGGACAGTCCCTGGGGGCGGGGCCGGCCGGGCTGGCACATCGAGTGCTCGGCCATGAGCCGCAAGCACCTGGGCCAGCCCTTCGACATCCATGGCGGCGGCCGGGACCTGACGTTCCCCCACCACGAGAACGAGCTGGCCCAAAGCGTCTGCGCCCATGAGGCCGAGTTCGTGCGCTTTTGGGTGCACAACGGCTTTCTCACCGTCGAGGGCGAGAAGATGTCAAAGTCGCTGGGCAACATCCTCACGGTGCGCCAGCTGCTGGGCGAGTTTCCCGGCGAGGCCTTGCGTTTGACCCTGCTCACGGCCCACTACCGTCAGCCGCTTGACTTCAGCCGTGATGGCGTGCGCCAGGCCAAACAGACGCTGGACCGCTGGTACCGTGTGGCCGACATCACCACGGCCGCGGGCGAGCTGCCGGCGGGCCTGTTGGCGGCGCTTGATGATGACCTCAACACGCCCCAGGCCATCGCCGAGATGCATGCCCTGGCGGCGGCCGGCGATGGCGCCGGACTGCGCGCTGCGGCCGATTTGATGGGGTTTTTGGGCCAGCCCGCCGGGGTCTGGTTCCAGGGAACCAGCGACGGCGACGGCGCCCGCATCAAGGATCTGATCGGCCGCCGCGCGGCGGCTCGCGAGGCCCGCGACTTCGCCGAGGCCGACCGCTTGCGCGACGAGCTGGCGGCGGAGGGAATCGTGTTGGAAGACAAGCCGAACGGCGAAACCGAGTGGAGACGGCAATGACAGCTCGAGAACGCCTCTACCTCTTCGACACCACGCTCCGGGACGGCAACCAGACCCAGGGCGTCGACTTTTCCGTCGAGGACAAGCGCCTCATCGCCGAGGCCCTGGATGGGCTGGGGCTGGATTACGTCGAGGGTGGCTGGCCCGGTGCCAACCCCACGGATACCGCCTTCTTCGGCGATCCGCCGAAGCTCGCCCGGGCCAGCTTCACGGCCTTCGGCATGACGCGCAGGCCGGGCCGCTCGGCCCAGAACGACCCCGGCCTGATGGACGTGCTCAATGCGGGTACGCCGGCCGTTTGCCTGGTGGGCAAGACCTGGGACTACCATGTCGAGGTGGCGCTGGGCATCGAGCAAGCCGAAGCCATCAACCTGATCGCCGATTCGATCGCGCTGACGGCCCAACGCGCCGAGGCCTTGTTTGACGCCGAGCACTTTTTCGACGGCTACAAGGCCAATCCCGAATTCACCCTCAAGTGCGTCGAGGCGGCCTATGAGGCCGGCGCCCGCTGGGTGGTGCTGTGTGACACCAACGGCGGCACGCTGCCGTCCGAGGTCGAGGCCATCGTCGCCGAGGTGGCCAAGCGCATCCCCGGCGAGCGCCTGGCCATGCACGCCCAGAACGACACCGAAAACGCCGTGGCCAATTCGTTGGCCGCGCTCAAGGCCGGGGTGCGCCAGATCCAGGGCACGCTCAACGGCTTGGGCGAGCGCTGCGGCAACGCCAACCTGGTCTCACTGATCCCCAGCCTGCTGCTCAAGCCGGAGCTCGCCGAGCGCTTCGAAACCGGCATCGTCAGCGATGGCCTCAAGAACCTCACCCACGTCTCGCGGCTTTTGGATGAGCGTCTCAACCGGGCGCCGGCCGCCAATGCGCCCTACGTTGGCTCATCGGCCTTTGCCCACAAGGGCGGGCTGCACGGCTCGGCCGTGCTCAAGGATCCCCGCACCTACGAGCACGTGCCGCCCGAGGCGGTGGGCAACCGCCGCCACGTGCTGGTTTCGGACCAGGCCGGGCGGGCCAACGTGATCCTGCGGCTGCAGGAATTTGGCCTCGAGGTCGAGCCCTCGGACCCGCGCATCGGCGAGCTTGTGAACCAGGTCAAGGAGCGCGAATTTCAGGGCTATGCCTACGACGACGCCGAGACCAGCTTCGAATTGATGGCGCTGCGGGCGCTGGGCAAACTGCCGCAGTATTTCGTGGTCGAGAGCTTCCGCGTGCTGGTCGAGCGGCGCTACAACGCGCGTGGCGAGCTGATCACGGTCTCCGAGGCCACGGTCAAGGTCAACGTCGACGGCGAGCGCCATCTCAGCATGGGCGAGGGCAACGGCCCGGTGAACGCGCTTGACTACGCGCTCAGGAAGGACCTGGGCAAGTATTCCGACTACATCGAGGATTTGGTGCTGGTCGACTACAAGGTGCGGATCCTGACCTCGGGCACCGAGGCGGTGACCCGGGTGATGATCGAATCGGCAGATGCCGCAGGCCGGCGCTGGTCCACCGTCGGCGTCTCGCCCAACATCGTCGATGCCTCGTTCCAGGCCCTCAACGATTCCATCGTCTACAAGCTCTACCGCGACGGCGCCCCGGCCGGCGACCCCGGCGACTCGGGCGCCGCCCGGTAATTTTTGCCATGGCCGGCACCGACCGCAGCCGCGAGGCCAGGCTGGGCGGGCCCGCCATCGTGCTGGTCGAGCCGCAGCTCGGTGAGAACATCGGCACCGCGGCCCGGGCCATGCTGAATTTTGGCCTCACGGATTTGCGCCTGGTGCGGCCGCGCGACGACTGGCCCAACGATCACGCCGTGAAGGCCGCTTCGGGCGCGACGCCAGTGCTTGAAGGGGCAAGGGTGTTTGCCTCGACGGCCGAGGCCATTGCCGATCTGCACCACGTTTTTGCCACCACGGCCCGACCCCGCGACATGCTCAAGGCGACGCTGACGCCGGCCCAGCTCGCGGCCACCATTGGCGATCTCGAGCCGGGCCGTGCCGGCGTGCTCTTCGGGCCCGAACGCGCCGGCCTCGACAACGACGACGTGGCCCTGGCCGAGGCCCTGGTGGAGGTGCCGGTCAACCCGGCCTTTGCTTCGCTCAACCTGGCCCAGGCGGTGTTGCTGGTGGCCTACGAATGCGCCCGGGCGGGCCGGGCCGAGGCCGCACCCGCGGTGCCGCCGGGCCGCACGCGGCCGGCCAATCGCGAGGAATTGATCGGCTTCTTCGAGCACCTGGAAGGCGAGCTCGATGCCAGCGGTTTCCTATACCCTAAGGAAAAACGCCCGACCATGGTGCGCAACATCCGCAACCTCTTTCAGCGCGCCGAGCTGATGGAGCAGGAAGTGCGCACCTTACGCGGTATCGTCGCGGCGCTGGCCGGCCGGCGCCGGCGCTCGGACAATTGACAAGCGCCCGGCGTTGGGCTACACCCGCGCCCGGTAGGCGGCCCCTAGACAACCCTGGGGTCGCCTTGATTTGTTGTCCCGGCAACGGCCCCGAAATACGCGAGCAAACGAGCCTCATGAGCAAACGCCAGAAGTCCAAGTACAAGATCGACCGCCGCATGGGCGAGAACCTCTGGGGCCGGCCCAAAAGCCCGGTCAACGTGCGCGCCTACGGCCCCGGCCAGCACGGCCAGGCGCGGCGGCGCAAGCTCTCGGATTTCGGCATCCACTTGCGCGCCAAACAGAAGCTCAAGGGCTATTACGGCAACATCACCGAACGCCAGTTCCGTAATTTGTATGCCCGGGCTTCGCGGCTGCGCGGCGACACCTCGGAAAACCTCATCGGCCTCCTGGAATGCCGGCTCGACGCCGTGGTCTACCGCATGAAGTTCGTGCCCACCGTCTTTGCCGCCCGCCAGTTCGTCAACCACGGCCACGTCCTGGTCAACGGCCGCCGCGTCAATATCCCGAGCTACCGGGTCAAGGAAGGCGACGCCATCGAGGTACGCGACAAATCGAAGCAGATGGCCCTGGTCATGGAAGCCATGGATTCGCCCGAACGCGATCTCCCCGACTACATCGAGGTCGACCACAAGAAGGTCAAGGGCACGTTTTTGCGCATCCCCCGCTTCGAGGAAGTGCCCTATGCCGTGCAGATGGAGCCCAACCTGGTGATCGAGTACTACTCGCGCTAGGCGCTCTCACCAGCGAACAGCGAAAACGCCGCGTCCTGAGCGGCGTTTTTTTTGGGGGGCACGCACTTCGCCCAAAATCTCCTTGATATCACCTTTGGTGATGTATACATATTTTGCATACAAAACACAGTAAATGCAGCCCGATGACAGAGATAGCCAAAGCAAAACGGAGGCAGCCGTCATGACGACCGCGTCCAGTCAGAAAATCCAGCCGCCGACGTCGCCCGTGCAGCTTCGCGTGCCTCATGCCCAGAAGGCAATCATTGATCGGGCAGCGGCTGTTGCGGGGCAGTCCCGCACCGAATTCATGGTCCAGTCGTCCGTCACGGCGGCCGAGGACGTGCTGTTCGATCAGCGTCTATTTGTGCTCGACGACGAAGCGTTCACGAAGTTCATGGCGTTTCTCGACGAGTCTGCTCAGCCCAACGAGCGGCTGCGCCGGTTTATGTCTCGAACGCCCATCTGGGAGAAATAGCCGGGGGGGAGGTGTATCTTTCTCCCGTGCCGCTGACGGCGGTCCACGATCTGAGCGAATTCGATTGTGGCAATTCGGCAATCAATACTTGGCTGCGTAAGCGTGCCCTCAAGAACGAGGAAAGCGGAGCCACCCGAACCTTCGTCGTCTGCGAGAAAGACAGCAACCGTGTCGTGGCTTTCGTTGGCCTAACGGTCGGCGGCATTAGCCGCAAGGAAGTGACCGTCAAGCTCAAGCGCAACATGCCCGATAGCGTTCCGGTGGCGATCATCGGCCGGCTTGGGGTGGACCTGAACCACAGCGGCCAGGGCATCGGCCAGGACATGGTGTTCGAGGGCCTGAGGCAGGCCATGGCCGCCTCGGTGCACGCCGGCATGGCGGCCGTGTTGGTGATAGCCAAAAACCCGCGAGCGGCGGCCTGGTACGAGGAGATCGGCTTCACGCCGCTAGCCGATGATCCCCTGCGGCTGGTTATCCGGCTCGAGGACGCCAAGGCGACGTTCCCCGAGTTGGAGGGCTTGGGGGAATACCTCGAATTGTGATTTATGTTCGCCGTGAGAATCCAATAAAATGCTTTAATATTAGATACTTATTGTGATATTGCATCGAGGCTGTATTTCCGGTATTATTTCCGGAAATATATTCGAGGCCTGATGTGACAAATAGCCAAAAAACTGCACTCGCCGATTATCGTCGGCGCCTGAAACGCCGCGGCTTGGTCCGTGTCGAAGTCAACGTGCGCAAGGAAGACGCGGCACTGGTGCGCAGCATTGCCCAGGCGCTCACCGATCCGGAACACGATGTGGAGGCGCGGGCGATCCTGCGCCAGAATTTCACTGAACCCCGGGCCAAAGGTCTCAAGGCACTTCTTGCGGCGGCGCCGTTGCAGGGTATCGACCTCGAACGGAGCGGGGATACCGGAAGAACGGTTGAGCTTTGAGTTTCCTGATCGATACCAACATCGTCTCCGAGGTTGGCAAGGGCGCTCGCTGCAACGCCAACGTCGCGTCTTGGTACGCTTCGATCGATGACGGCGATCTTTATCTCAGCGTCATGGTGCTCGGCGAGATCCGCAAGGGCATCGAATTGGCCCGACGGCGCGACCCGGCCAAAGCGGAGGCTTTGGAAGCCTGGACGCGTGAAGTCGACGCCGCTTTCGGTGATCGGGTACTGCCGATCGATGGCGCCGTGGCGGATGAATGGGGCCGCATGAGTGCGCTGCGTCCCATCCCGGTGATCGATGGCTTGCTGGCGGCGACCGCCAAGGCCCACCGCATGACGCTGGTAACCCGCAACGAAGCCGATGTGGCGGGGCTTGGTGCCAAGGTTCTCAACCCGTTTAGGGGTTAAGGAAACGCCTCCAATCACTCCTACCCACACACCTGCTCAAACACCCGTAGATAATTTCCACCCAAGATCCCACTGACCTGTTCGTCGCCATAGCCGCGCTTCACCAAACCGCGGCTGAAGTTGACGTATTCGCCGTAATCGTCGAAGCCGACGAAGTTTTGCGTGGGCTTGAGGTTGTGTTCGGGCCGGAATCCCAAGAGCTCCACGGTCTTGGCGTCGAAGACGTCGGCCAGCACGGCCTTGGGGGCGACGTGGGGGAAGTCGCTGCCGATCCCCACGTGCTGCCAGCCCACGAGATTGGCGATGTGGTCGATGTGGTCGAGGAGTAGGTCTATTCCCACCTCGGGCTCGAGGCTCATGAAGAAGGGGATGGCGAAGACGCCGACAATGCCGCCGGTGTCGGCGATGGCGCGGATCTCGTCGTCGGATTTGAGGCGCGGGTGGTCGAAGAGCGCCTGGGCGCCGGTGTGGTTGGCGCTGACCGGGTGTTTCGAGACACGGCAGGCCTCGATCGTGGTGGCCCGGCCGCAATGCGAGAGATCGACGACAACGCCGAGATCGTTCAGCAGCGCCATGAGCTCCAGGCCGAAGTCCGTGAGGCCGTGGTCCAGCCGCTCCGTGCAGCCGCAGGCGATGACGTTGGTCTTGTTGTAGGTCAGCATGAAGCTGCGCAAGCCGGCCTCGTAGGCCCGCTCGAAGGCCCCGAGGTCCCGCGCCACCGTGCCCACGGGCTGGCAAAAAAGCATCAACCCGTGCTCGTCGGCGGCCTTGACCTCGAGAATGTCGGCGGCGTTTCGCACCAGGCGCAGCCAGGGCACCATATCGATGATCTCGACGTTGACCTGGGGCTCATTGACGTCGGTCATGTTGTAATATGCGTCCACCAGCCCCACCGTCACCCCCGACTGAGCCCAGAGCTCGCGCATCAGGTCCAGGTCGCATTCGTAGGGAAATTTGAAGGCCAACTTCTCGAGGAGTTCGAGCCCGGAATATTTCCCCACCATGTGGAGATACCCCGACTTGAAGGGCTCGCGCTCGAAGACGCGGTAGCCGCCGGGATGCTGGAAGGCGAAGTCGATGACGATGGCCGCGTCGTAAAGCCGCCGGGCGCGTTCTTCCTGCGCATCCGAGAGCCCGAAGTCGTAGGCACCGAGCGGGGGGAAATCTGCTGCGTTCATGAGCTTGGCCTCGTCGTGGCGGGTTGCCTTTGAGGGTACTAGACTGCCCCCGGCAGCGAAAAGGGAGGAATCCATGGCCAATCAGACCAATGCCCAGCACGTGCACTGGGACGACCGCGAGTGGGAGCAGTTGGGGCCCATCATGAAACGCCGCTTCGTTTACGGCGAGCACCTGATGGTGGTGCAGATCGAGATGTTTGCCGGCGGCCATGTGCCCCGGCACCAGCACCATAACGAGCAGATCACCAACGTGCTCGAGGGCCGCCTCGAGTTCCGCTTCGGCGCCGACGGTGCTGACGTGCGCATCGTGGCCACGGGCGAAAGCGTGGTCATTCCCGCCAACCTGCCCCACGAGGTCGAGGTGCTCGAGGACACCAAGGTGATCGAGCTTTTCTCGCCGCCGCGCCAGGACTGGATCGAGGGCACGGACGCTTATCTGCGCGAAAACGAGTAGGAGAAAACTCATGTGGAAGGGAGCTAAACCGACCACCGCCATCTGCACCAGCACTACCGACAGCATCACGGTACGCGGCCACGACCTGGTCGAGGATCTGGTGGGGCAAACCAGCTTCACCGAGATGATGTTCCTCTGCGTCATGGGGCGCCGCCCCACGACGGCCGAGACCGCCATCGTCGATGCCGTCATGGTGATCCTGATGGAGCACGGCCTGACGCCCAGCGCGCTGGCCACCCGCCTCGTCTATGCCTCCTCGCCCGAGGCCATGCAGGCCGGCGTGGCCGCGGGATTGCTGGCCGTGGGCAACAACTTCGTCGGCACCATGGAGGGCGCGGCCCTGCTGCTCGAGGAAATGGTGGCGGACGAGGCGGGAATCGAGGCGGCGGCGCGGCGCCTGGCCGAAGCATACCGGGCGGCCAAAAAACCGCTGCCCGGCTTCGGCCACCCCATCCACCGGCCCGACGATCCGCGCACGCCGAAACTTTTGGCCGTGGCCGGGAGCCACGGCGTGCCGGGCAAGCACATCGCCGCGCTTTGGAGCCTGAGCAGCGCCGTCGACGAGGTCTACGGCCGCCACATCACCATCAACGCCACCGGCGCCATCGGCGCCGTGCTTTGCGAGATCGGCGTGCCGGCCAAGATCATGCGCGGCTTCGCCGTGGTCACTCGGGCCGCCGGCCTGGTCGGCCACATCCGCGAGGAACAGGAAACTCCGGCGGGGTTGTTTCTGTGCGGCGAGGCCGAGCATCTGATCCCCTATGAGGGCGAGGCGGCGTCATGAGCGAGGCGTACCTTCACGAGCTGGAAAGCGCTCGAACCCCGGGCCAGCGCTTGCATTTGCGTGAACGCCTGCCGCCAGGAAAAACGCCCAAGGCGGTCGAGCGCGCCGTCATTTGCATGCACGGGGCGACCATGGCCGGTGGCCTTTTCGATCTGCCGGTGGCGGGATATTCCCTGCTCCAGCGGCTGGCCGGAGCGGGCTTTGCCGCTTATGCCCTGGACGCCCGGGGCTACGGGCGTTCGGGCCGGCCGCCAGAGATGGCCGAGCCGGCGGCCGACAATCCCCCCTTCGCCCGCGCCGCCGAGGTCATCGAGGACCTGGCCGAGGCGGTCGATTTCGTGCGCGGCCGGACCGGCCTCGAGACGCTCTCGCTGATCGGTTATTCCTGGGGCACCGTGATCTCGGGGCTTTTCGTCACCAGCTATCCCGGTTCGGTCGACCGCTTGGTGCTGGCGGCGCCGGTCCATAGCGGGCGCAACGAGCCCTGGCTGAAAGTCGTCACCGACCCGGACGACGCCGAACGTTTCAATCCGGCGCTGGGCGCCTATCGCATGGTCACGGAAGCTGACACCATCAAGCGCTGGGACGCGGCCAGATCGTGCCGGCCGATCGCAGCGAATGGCGCGAACCGGCCATGCTCGACGCCCTGGTGGCTGATTTCATGGCCGCCGACCCCGAGGCCGGCAAACTCAATCCGCCGGCCGTGCGGGTGCCCAACGGCGTGCTGCGCGACGTCTTCGAGATCTTCAACGAACGCCCGATCTACCAGGCCGCCGAGATCACGTTGCCCACCCTGGTCATCCGCG